>CBFCYQ010000011.1:0-23505 GCA_965602205.1 uncultured bacterium
CTCCTTTATCAGCCGCAGGTTGTTGTCGCGGTAGGTGACGTTTTCGCCGGCATAGCGCGAAGAGTAAACACCCGGGGCACCATCAAGAGCGTCAACTTCCAGACCGCTGTCGTCAGCCAGGGCGGGCAGATCGCAGAACTCGGCGATGGCCGCCGCTTTCAACCGGGCGTTTTCTTCAAGAGTGGCGCCGGTCTCTTCGATATCCGGAAACTCCAGAAAGTCGTCGCGAGTGAGGATTGTGACCGGCAAATCATCGAGCAGATGCCGGATTTCCCGGATTTTATCTTCGTTATTTGTCGCCAGGACGAGTTGCATAGTCGGCTAATACTTACTGATATCCACCCGGGTGATGTTGTCGACGGGCTTGCCGAGAAAACGAGCAGCTACCTGGGAGAATTTTTCCGGGACGTCCGAGACATAAAACCTGTGCTCCCCCTCGCGGGCGGGGCGTTGCGACGAGGCCGGGTTGAGAAGGTTGCCGTCGGTCAGTTTTCTCTGGGCCACCCTGGCGGTTTCTTCGCCGCTGTCGATGAGCGTTACTTCGTCGCCCATAACCATGGATATGACGTGCTTGAGCAGCGGGTAATGGGTACAGCCCAGGATGAGCGTGTCGACCTCGACATCCTGCATCGTTTTCAGGTAGTCGCGGGCAATCATATAGGTAGCTTCTTTCTCGACGTAGCCCTCTTCGACCAGCGGCACGAAGAGCGGGCAGGCCAGCGAGAAGACCTTGATGTCGGGATTGACGTCGTGGATAATCTTGGCGTAGGCGTTTGAGCTGATTGTTGCCTGCGTACCGATTACGCCGATGCGGTTGTTGCGGGTTTTCTGCACGGCCGCGCCGGCGCCCGGTTCGATGACACCGATCATATCGACATCGTATTCGTTCCTGATCTCGTCAAGGGCCACCGATGAAGCCGAATTGCAGGCGCAAATGACGAATTTGACTTTCTGCTCCAGCATGAAGGTCATGTCCTGCTGCGTAAACTGGATAATGATATCCTTGGAGCGCCCTCCGTAGGGTGTGCGCCCGACGTCTCCGAAGTACACGACGTCTTCGTACGGCAGCATCTTGAACAGCTCGCGGGCAACCGTCAGCCCACCCACGCCCGAGTCGAAGACGCCTATCGGCGCCTCCGTGACAACATTACGTTTTTCATTCATCAGTACTGCTACCCTTCATACTTGGCTTTGAATCTTTTCAGGGCCTTGTAGATCGCTTCGGCGACCTTCTTGTGATACTTTTTTGATTTGAGCAGTTTTTCTTCCTGCTTGTTCGAGATGAATCCGGATTCAATCAGCACCGATGGCGTGAAGACCATGTTGAGGACAAAAAACCCGGCCTGGTCGACGCCGCGGGCGGGAATATCCAGGTGGCGGCGAAGCTCACGGTCGACCATCATGGCAAAGTCGTGCGATTCGGCCTGGAATTCGGTCATAATCATTTCATTTATAATACTCAGGATGGGATCATTGGCGTCGCCGTATTCCTGCCCCTCCTGGTGTGCCATGAAAGCGTCGTTTTCGCGAAGGAAGACGCTGTTTTCGAGTTGGGCGACGGCGCGGGCTGAGTCGTTCTTGGCTTCAGCAAGGAAAAAGACGTTCCACCCGCGAACGTTCCGTTTGACCGAGGCGTTGGCGTGCAGGGAGATGAACAGGTCGGCCCCGGCGCTGTTGGCGATTTCAGCACGCTGATCCAGCGTGAGGGTTTTGTCGCGGTCGCGGGTCATGATGACTTTGAACTGCTTGTCCTTGCGGATGAGCTTGGCCAGTTCCTTGGCGATTTTCAGCGCGACGTCCTTCTCGCGCGCACCGGTAGGGCCGATGGCGCCGTAGTCGCCACCACCGTGCCCGGGGTCGATGACAATCACGTCGATTCTGTTATCCGGTCCCAGGGGGCGACCGGTGCCGGCAGTGTCCAGCTCGAAGTTGAGATCGGCGATGGAAATCTGGATGCGGGGAGGATCATCGGCCAGGCTGTGACGCCATTTCTCGACGTTTCTTTTCAGGCGAAACGAGATTTGCCCGGTACCTTCGGTCTGATGAGCCTTCATCTTGTACATGAAGCGCGAGTCTCGTCGGGACAGGACCCGGGAACTGTTGATTTTGCCGTTGCGTATCGAGACATTGACCCAGTTACCCTCGGTGACAAAGATATCGTAAGCCAGGGCATTGGTGAGGAATATCTCCACCAACAGACCGTTGGCCTTCTGGGCGATGCCGAAATCAACAACATTGAAATACTCGGAGTCGATCCTGATGGTTGCGCGATCCTGGTGCCAGGTAATCTTCTGTGTTAAGACCCGGTCAAGGAAAGGGATGAAATTGACGGCCGGCAGGTATAGCCGCCCGTCATTATAAACCGCGGGATAAGTAAGGTTATATGTCGAATCGTTAAGGCTGAAAAAAGGAGAGTTGACGACAAACTCGAACCGGCAGGTATCTTCGATAAAGGTGATGGTATGCCCGATCATTTTCCAGTCGAGCATACCGCCCATAATATCCACCAGGCCGGAGAAAGAGAAATAAGTGACGTTTTTCTCGTCGAAAGCGTCGATTTTTTCAGTGGCGCCCGAGATGGTCACGGTGATCGATTTGGCCCCCGCCGCCGGGGAAAAGACGGCAACCATCAGCACGCAAACAATGGCAATATGAACGATTTTCAACATAAGCCGGTCGGGTTACAGATCCCTTTTGAGAGCCTTTTTAATTCGCCGGTTCGCCTCCTGGCGGGCGATGGCCTGGCGCTTGTCATACCTTTTACGTCCCGCCCCAACCGCCAGTTCTATTTTAACATTTTTGCCCTTGAAATAAACAGACAGGGGAATCAGGGTCATGCCCCGTTGCTCGGTCTGGATAGTCATTTTGCGTATTTCCCGCTTATGCAGGAGGAGCCGGCGCGGCCGCAGGGGATCGTGATTCTCCTGCGCCATTTTATAGGCGCTGATGTGCAGGTTTTTCAGGATGACCTCACCATTTTCTACCGTGGCGTAGGCGTCAGAGAGGTTGACCTTGCCCTCGCGGATCGCTTTAACCTCACTGCCTTTCAGTTCAATACCGACCTCTAGGCTGCTTTTTATTTCGTAGTTGTGGCGAGCCTTGCGGTTACGTACGACATAGCGTATTTCTTCCCTTTCAGCCATGATTTTCACGATAGGTCTTTGCCCCGCCGTTTGCAATTAAAATCAGGCTGGGATGGTCGTAGCGGGACCTGCCGGGCGTTGACTATCAGTCCTTTGCCGGTCAAAAGGTTAGGCGCCCGTCGGTAAGGAACCGATGGTGCCGCTGAGATGGCAACGATTTTCCGGTAAAGTCTTAGCCCGAAAAGGCCGAAGTTATAATATAACGATAATTACTTATTGGAAGGTCGGTTAAGAAGCGCACCTATGTCTTATAAAATCAATATCAGCACCGCAAAGGTTCTTGTCGTCGACGATGAGCCGGAAATTACGGAAATCGTCGAAACGTTCCTTACGGAGGCCGGCTACAAAGTAACGGTCGAGAATACCTCAAACAATGCTATTGAGAAAGCCCGGGCCATCAAACCGGACGTCATCCTCCTCGACATTATGATGCCGGGGGTCGACGGGTACGACATCTGTCAGGAGCTTAAGAAAGACCCCGATTTTGCCACCGTGCCCATTATCTTCCTGACCGGCAAGGATCGCAATGATGATATGGGCCGATCCTTCAAGTCGGGCGGCGATATGTTCATCAAAAAGCCGTTCTCATGTGAGCGGTTGCTGGAGATCGTAAATATCGTGCTGATGTCGACCGGCAAGCACTGATTAGACGTCATCCGACGTCTTTTTTTTCTTGACATTTTTGTGCGGTGCACTATAATGGTAGTAGACAGCATGAGAGTTATTAAGCGATATAAGAATCGGCGCCTGTACGATACCGAGACCAGCGTCACCATTACGCAGGCACAACTGGCCGAGATAGTGAAAAGCGGCGTGGACGTAAAGGTCGTCGACACCGCCACACGCCGGGACATCACCATGCAGGTGCTGGGCCGAGTACTCCTTCAGGAGGTCCGTTCTTGGGGAGATATACAGGAATCGAAAGAATTGTTCAAAGAAATGATTTCTATAGGAGGTGAAAAATCGATGTCTATTTTGAAGGACACAGTGCTGGCCTCGATCGGGGCCTTTCACGTCACCAAGGATAAGGCCGAAAAGATCGTTGACGAGCTGATCAAGAAGGGGGAGTTGACGAAATCCGACCGCAAAAAGGCGGTCATGGAATTGGTGGAAAAGGCAGAGAAATCGACGGCGGCACTAAAGGACAAGGTTGTCAGGGAGACCGGCAAGGTTCACCAATCGGTGACCAAGGCCGTCAAGGATTTGAAGCTGGTCAAGCAGGCCGACCTGCAGAAGCTGGAAAAGAAGATCGATAAGTTGACCAGGGTCGTCGAGGCCCTGGAGAAAAAGCTTCCGACCCAGTGACGACCAAGGCGGCATCTGCCGCCTTTTTTTTAGACGTCGCAGCCGGGCGGTAGCTCCAACGCCGTCCCGGTAACGGCCACCGGCAAAACCATTTTTGGCATCAACGTCAGCATCAGGTAAAAGGATTGGCAGTCACTCGTGGTACGGCACTCAGGTGCGGACGGAGTCTGAAGGAGTCAGGGTAACCCACAGGTTAACGACGAACATGACGACCGTGGCCGCCAATGCCACGGCTGAGCCGACAAACAGCAGCAGGTACGGCGTCTTACCGGTCAAGATAAACAGCCCACGGAAAACCACCAGCCCGATCAGGCCGGCATTGCCCACCCAGAAATGTATGGCCACCCAGCGGGTATACCTGAGACGGCAGCGATTGAGACGGGGGAGCCAGGTGTACCCGAGGCCGAATACCAGCATTGAGATAAATCCGAGCACGTTGAAATGAAATAAGGCGAAGATTCCAAACTCGCCGAGGCCGGTGGTGATGCTCAGTATTCCGAACATGGCCGCCAGTATCAGGTAGATGATAGAGGCCCACAAAAACCGCTTCATGTAAGCGCCCGGGATCGACGAGATATTCTCGGTTGATGATGTCCTCATAGCAGGGCGACAAAGTCGTCTTCGG
Source organism: uncultured bacterium (assembly GCA_965602205.1). GTDB lineage: Bacteria > Zixibacteria > MSB-5A5 > GN15 > FEB-12 > DAOUUR01. Next base: position 5,074 of record CBFCYQ010000011.1, read on the forward strand.
CTATTATCTTGATCCCCAGTTTCTTCGCTTTGGCAAACTTGGAGCCGGGGTCGGCGCCGCATAGCAGGTAGTCGGTATTGGCCGAAACTGAACCGCTGACCTTGCCGCCGTTTTCTTCGACGAGATTCTTGAAATGGTTGCGGGGCATGGACAGGGTGCCGGTTATCACGAAAGTCTTGCCGGCCAGCTTGCCACCGGAGTTTCGGACGTAGTCGGGAAAGGTCACATCGGCCCGGCGTATTTTGTCAATCATTTGCCGATTGCCGTCATTGCTGAAGAAATCATGAATGTTTCCGGCGATAGCGGGGCCGATTCCCTGAATTTCCGCCAGATCGTCCTCGGAGGCCGTCTCCAGACAGGCAAATGTTCGGCAATGCTCTGCCAGTAGCCTGGCTGCGGCCTCGCCAACACCAATTATGCCCAGCGCATAAACTATCCTGGGCAGTTCCACCGTCTTGGAGCGCTCGATAGCCTCGAGTAGATTGGTGGCTTTTTTGTCGGCCATCAACTCCAGAGGGAGAAGTTGCTTCTTGGTCAGGAAGAAAAGATCGGCCGGGTCGGTGACCAGTTTTTCCTTGATAAGCTGTCGAGCCAACTTGCCGCCCAGGCCTTCGATATCGAAGCCTCCCTTGGAGGCGAAGTGGAACAGACGCCCCTCGAGCTGAGCGGGGCAGGCTGCGTTCAGGCAGCGGTGAGCGGATTCGCCCTCCAAGCGCACCAGATCGGTACCGCACGACGGGCAAACGTTGGGGAACTTCGGCTTTCTGAGGCCACGGGGGCGTTTGTCCAGATTCACCTCTACCACATCAGGGATTACATCACCGGCTCGCTGGATGACTACATAATCTCCGATGCGAACGCCAAGCCGCTCCAGTTCGTCCTCATTGTGCAGTGTGGCATTGGAAACGGTGACGCCGGAGACTCGCACCGGCTTTAGTTTAGCCACGGGTGTGATGATACCGGTACGGCCGACGGAGAACTCTATGTCTTCGACAACTGTCTCGGCTTGCTCAGCGGCGAATTTCCAGGCGACAGCCCATCGCGGGGCACGGGAAATCTGCCCGAGGATATCCTGGTAATCGAAACGGTCGACCTTGACTACCATGCCGTCTATTTCGTAGTCCAGGGATGGTCGCTCGGCCTCCAGTCGGCGGAAAGAACCATCGACGGCGTCGATGCCCCGGCCGCTTTCAATCAACTCGTTGAGTGTAAACTGCTCTTCTTTCAGAAACTCAACCACGACACTCTGGCGATCAAGCTCTCCGAGGCCGGGAGCGGTGACACCGTAGGCATAGAAAATCAGGGGGCGGGAGGCGGTGACAGCCGGATCCAGCTGCCGCAGCGATCCGGCGGCGGCGTTGCGGGGATTGGCGAACTCCGGGAGGTTTTTCTCTTGCTGAGACCGGTTCAGGCGCTCAAAGGCGGAGCGGCGCATTATCACCTCACCGCGCACCTCCAGCAACGGGTACTGACGAGCCGCGGCATCAGAAAGCCTCAACGGAATATTCCAGATCGTTCGCAGGTTGGCCGTGATGTTCTCTCCGGTAGTCCCGTCCCCACGAGTGGAGCCTTCCGTCAACAGACCGTTTTTGTAAACAAGTTCTACCGCCAGGCCATCGAGCTTCGGTTCCGTGACATATTCAATCGGCTGATCGGTCTCCAGAGCCTCGCGGGCGCGGCGGTCGAATTCGGCAAACTCTTCCCTGGAGATTACTTTCTGCAGCGAGAGCATCGGTACCCGGTGAGTGACCGGTTCGAATCTTTCGGACGGCTTGGCGCCGACCCTCTGGCTGGGTGAATCAGGGGTGATCAGTTCGGGGTACTGTTTTTCAATTTCAAGCAGGCGGTCGAAAAGACGGTCGTACTCGGCGTCGCTTATCTGCGGATTATCTTCGAGATAATAAAGCCGATTATGGCGCTCGATTTCGCTTCTGAGTCTGTCCAGTTCGGCGATGATTTTACTGTCTACGGGACTCACCCGGTCAATTAAGATGCGGCTGCCGCTATTGTCAACTTCATATATAAGCCGAGGCGGAGCCCCCGGTGTCTTGGCATCAGTATTCGACGGTGATTCCGGCCATGACGGACAGCCCGGCGTATTCGTAGCCGGCCAGGGAAGAGGTGTTGTGGGTGTACTCCACCGTCAGGGCTGGCCTGAGCAGAGTGGCCGCGCCGCAGACGATCGGTCGCTGCAGATCGACCAGCAGTTGGAGTCGTTCATCTTGACGGATATCAGCGGTACCGGTAATGGGATCGCTGGTTCGAGTATCAATCGCATCAGCGAAGGACTTTTCGCCATAGTTGGCGCCGACGTTCAGAATCATATTGGGTATCGAGAAATTCTTCAGGCGCAGACCGACGGTCCGGCCTTCCCACCATGAAACCCACGGGGTGAGGATATCGACACTGCCGTCAAACTCGATGGGGCCGTCCTGGGTAATGAACTCCTGATGGACAAGTTCAAGACTCAAGCCGGTGGCGGTACCGAGCGGTCGCGACAGTCGGAAGCTGAGGCTGGCAAGATCGAGACCGGTTTGGTCGACAGTGCCCGTACGCCCGCCGGGCGACATGTTACCGACAGATTCACCGGCGATGTCAAAGCGGCGAGAAAGGAAACCGGCTTCAATGTCGACGCAGTTGGCGCCAGGCAGGGTCATATTGATTCCCGCCGAAAGGTTGTAGCCGCGGTTGTTGCCGGAGATAGAATTAGCGTAGGTGACGGAGCCGACCGAGGCCCCGGATTTCATGAGGATTGCCGGACTTACCGCGAAGGTGGCAGCCAGGTAGCCGCTTAAGGTGCGGCTGTCGTAGATACTGAACATCTCCCCGTATGAGCGGCTCAATACAGAGGCTTCGGCATAAAGCGAGAAGGCCGAGGACGCCGGTGTAGGTGTAACCGCCAGTCCCGCCCCCCAGTTAGAACCACCAAGGTCGCTGACTCTTTGGTACGACGTATGCCCGCCGTTGAGTGACATCTCGATGGCTGGAGCCGGATAGTACCTGAATGCGGCACTAAGGCCGGCATAAGTATCGCTTTGCTGCGCTGAATCACGGAACAAGTTGGGGTCGTGCCCCCCGCTGAGGCCTATCCGGCCCTCGATCGGGGCGGCCCGACAGGGCAGACTCGCGATTATCACGGTCACCGCCACCAGCCATATTCCTTTTTTGTACATGCGGACAATCCCTGCCTGGTTGTTCATAGCAGATTGCCGGCAGAAGCGGGTGATCGCCGCTCCTGCCGACAGATTTTGCTGATTATTCGCGTTGTCCGAAGACTACTGTTTGCCACCCTTACCCTTGGGACCGGAGCCATCACAGGGGCCGTTTCCGGCCTGGGGGCCGTTACCGTCGCCGACGCCACCCGTCTCACCCTGGTTCTTGTAAGCGTACCGATACTGGAAAGTCGACTGGCTCTGAACTCTTACCTGGTGAAATCTCTGGCTCTTCAGCTGAGACTTGTTCTGAACCTTGGACTCGGCGGTGCCTTTCCAGGCGAAGGCATGCTTATAGCCATCACCGTCTTTGGCAAACTTCTCCCAGTCCGGGTCCTGTCCGTTAGGAATGCCGTCACCGTCATGATCGGCAGCATTGTCATTGATGCCGTCGCCATTGCGGTCGACGAAGTTCTTGCCATTGCCGGCACCGGTCTGGGCGCTGAGGCTGCTGCCGGTAAGAAATACCAGGCCAAAGGCCAGGACGGCAATTGTGACGATCATTGTCAGGTTTCTCATATCAACCTCCTTGAAAGGGATTTACCCGTTAATTTCTCAAGCGTTTGGGGGACCATGTATCAAATGGTGTGCCGCGGCTAAGGGCAGGCAGTCAAGTAATTGTATTATAGATAGTTAGCTAAAGTGGCGGGCAGCCTCAAGGCTGCGGCCCTCTGTACTCCAGGGTACAGAAGCGCGAATCTGACCCATCGGGGACAATTTTGGGTCTGAATATTGGTGGTGCCGGTTCAGGCCGATACGGTCGCCGGGGAGAGAAGCGGCTCGCCGCGGAAGGCTTTTCGGAAGGCGGCTATCTCCAGGCCGGCCAGGTCGTCGACAATTTCGTCAATCCAGATCGAAACCGGCCGGTTGAGGGCGTCCACCTGCAGGATGATCGAGTCGGCGAGATAGTAATTATGCGTCGGAGGGTCGGCACTGAAGCTGATAAGCAGTGACGATTTGTCGCGATTGGCGGTTAAACGAGGCTCAATAATTGTGTCGCGGAAATTAAGCCAGCGAATGTCGGCCGGCTGCGCCACGGCCGGGGCTTGAAGGGTTGCGTCGATTTGCCACCGCCGGCGCGGGACGCGGACCTCCATAAAGATGAGTCTGCCCAGACGGTCGAAATCAAAAAGGACGTTTCGTGATTCGAGGAACGAGTAAAAACGTCGCCTGCTCGAGAACAGGCCCACTTGCACATAAAGGGCATCTTCTTCCAACTGGTAGAAACCCCGACCGGGCATTACGGGCTCAATCGGGGTTGCGATCCGTAACCTTATCCGCTCGACTGTCATCTAATCACAGCTCTTTGAGGCGTTCCTTGGCCTGCTCGGCCTCGAGAGTGCCGGCAAACTCATCAAGGACCCTTTGGTAGGTTTGTTTTGCCTCGGCCTTTCTGCCGAGTTCCTGGTATGACCGGCCCAGTTTGTACAGGGCGCGGCCGATGTTGGGTGAGCTTTTGAATTCCTTCAGCAAAAGATCAAACTGGGATATTGCCTCGTGGAATTTATCCATCAGGTAATAGCATTCCCCGATCCAGTAATAGGCGTTCTCGGCGTTTTCGTGTTTGGGGCATTCTTTGAGAAAGACGTTGAACCCCTCGATAGCCTGCTCGTACTCCCCCCGGCGGACAAGGATGAAAGCATCGTCATACGCCGCGCCGCAGTCAATCGAAGGCGTATCTTCGGCGGGCTCTGTCGGTTCGGTGGCGGCCTGGTCGCGGGGGACAGGAGACTGGGCTCCGGGCGAGGACAGAATGATTTTTTTCTCGCTGGCGATACGCTGGAGCAGGGCCATCATGTCGTTGTAATTGACCAGCAGCGACGCTATTTGCTGCTGGAGTTCGTCTACGGTTATGGAGACATCGTTGCGCAGTTTGGCGTTGGACTCAGCTCCCTGGGAAATAACCGAATCCATGTGAACGAGCTGTCGCTGGGTCTCCTCGTTTTGCGCCTTCACCTCGCGCACCTCGGCTTTCAACTCCTCCATATGGCGGGGGGTGACGCAGCCGTTCAGACCGTTCATGATAAACATAACCGCCACAACGAGTGTGGCGGTTATGATATTCTTGCTTCGGGTCGTCATAGTGTACACCCGCTAATGTCACTGCGAAATTATGCGGAATTCGCACCTTCTGTTTTTGGCCCAGGCATCTTCGCCGTGGCCGGGGTCAACGGGGCGCTCCTTGCCATAACTAATGACGGACAGACGGCCGGGATCGATTCCCAGACCGACCAGGTAATCGACGGTGGCCTGGGCACGCTTGTCACCCAGGGACAGATTGTATTCGATGGTGCCCCGCTCGTCGCAATGTCCCTCGAGTTTGATGATGACATCCGGGAACTCTTTGAGCAGGTCATAATTATGGTCAAGACCGACCTTGGCATCCGCCCGGAGGTTGTACTTATCAAAGTCGAAATAGACCGTCATAAGTTCATTCTCTTCAAGCCTCGGCGGCGGTGGTGGTGGTGGCGGCGGCTCCGGCGCAGGAGTGGTGTCAACCGGTTCCACCACGGGTGGCGGCTCTTCAACAGGCACATCTTTCGGTCCGCCGCAAGAAGTGATCAGAAGGGCAAACGCCAACAGCCCCAGAAGGGCAAGCAATCCAAACTTCTTCATTTTTTTTAGTCCCTCCATAAAGGGAAGATTGTGAATTTTCCTTTCAAGCCTTATCGTCGCCAATCTAACCGATGCCTGAATAACGGTCAATAATAAAAATACTGTTTTTTAAGCCTCAACCCACCCTGGAGTCCGCCGCTTGCCCTTTATACACCGGAACAGCCTTCCGGACGAGTTCAACCCCTCCAGGGCAACCCGGAGTCGGCCAAAAGCAGGATTACCGGTCTACTTTAATGGACCCCAGGCCGGGTTGGAGCAGCCGCCCGACCGGGTCAGGCGACGCTGGTTGCGGCCGTTAAGGTCCATGGTGAAGATATCCCGTGGTCCGAGGCGGTTGGACGAAAAGATGATATGTTTGCCATCCGGTGCAAAGTGCGGGTTTTCGTTCATGCCGACCTCCGTCAGAATACGGTAGTCCGAACCGTCGATGTTGATTGATGCCAGGTCAAAGCGACCTCGGCGGGTACGGCTGACAAACGTTATCCGATCTCCCTTTTGTGACCATACCGGGGAATCGTTGTAGCCGCCCTGGTAGGTGAGCCTCCTCGCGTCGATACCGTCAGAATCCATAATATAAACCTGAGGGCTGCCGGTGCGGTCGGACGAATAGGCGATATAACGCCCATCGGGAGACCAGGTCGGGGCGGAATCGATGGCCCGGTGCCGGGTCAATCTCTTGATTATTTTACCATCGAGGTCGAGCACATATATCTCGGAGTTGCCGTCCTTCGTCAGAACGCAGGCAATCTTCTTGCCATCCGGGGAAATGGCCGGAGCGCCCACGATGCCGGGGAAGGCCGCTACTTTCGATATCTTGCCGTTGCCGATAGCGACTTTATACAGATGGGGATCGCCGCCCATGTAACTCACAAAATAGATGTCGTCGCGGGTAGGGGAGAAGGCCGGCGAGATATTGATAGTATTGGTGTTCGTTAGCTGGCGTTCGCTGGCACCGTCGTAATCGGCGATATACAGTTCCTTATAGCCATCGCGCTCCTTCATATAGCAGATTTTGGTGGTGAAGATGCCGCTCTCGCCGGTCAACCGGTGAACGATTTCGTCGGCGATCTCATGAGCCATATCGCGCCAGCCGTTCTTATGCTTCTCGATCTTGCCCCGGGCGAACTGCTGCTTGCGGGCGGTATCGATAAGACGCCAGCGTATCCGCATTTTGGAGCCGGGGAACTCGGCCTCCAATTTCACCAGGTAGTCGGCGCCCAGGCGTTTCCAGCCCAACTCGTCGAGTTCGAATATTTCGTAGGTCTTCAGATAAAAACTGTCGATGGGGATCAATTCAAAATCCGCGTAGAAGTCGAGATCGTTTTGCACGATGGCGGTGGTGTACTGCATTATGACGGTGTCATCGTGCGTGATATACTGGTTGCCGATGTACTTCATTTCGTCGACACCGATGGGGGTGGCCTGAAAGGTGCCGCCGATGGTGTCAAAGAAGATATCCCGAACGCCGCCCTCCTGCGCGGAGGCCGTAGCTGTCAGGACGAGAGTGCTTAGCGCACAGCAACCGAGAAAACGTCGTAGCATGTCAATCCTTTATCTGTTTGTAAACGGTACGGAGATGCCAAGAATTTCATCCCTGAAGTCCCGGGGCAGGGGCGGGAAAGGCGCCGACCGATCTACCGCGGTAAGACAGGCGTCGTCGAAAGTCGCTATGCCGGATGACTCGGCGACACGTAATTCGATGATCCGCCCTGATTTTATAACCTGGAAGTATATCATGCAGACCAGTGTCCCGTCATAGGCCACGGGATTGCGGAAGTTGCCGGATATCTTGTTAAAAGCCTGGGTGAACCAGTAGGGGTAGTTGAAGGTGACATTATCGATTGTGGCTCCTCGAAAGGGTGTGCCGGCTCCGGTGCCGGCAACCTCCATCTCTTCCGGGGCTTCGGCAGCGGCGGGCCCGCTTGCCCTGGCTGGTTTCTTTTTCGGCTCCTCTTCTTTCGGCTCCTCTTTGGGTTTAATCTCCACGGGTTCAGCGGTGGTCGGATCGCTTAGAGGAATATCCTCCGCCAGATCCTCGGTGATGGCCCTGGGCACCGGGATGGGGGCCGGCGGTTCCGGCTGCCATAGTTCGGAAGGCGATGTAATAGAGACGTGAATGACTTCCCCAAAGTCATGCCTTTTGATGTCGAAGGGCGATGATACCACCGCAAACAACACCACCAGCAGGTGGACGGTGGCGGAGAGAATGATTTCCAGTTTCATGATCAACGACGGGATTTCTTCGAATTCTTTTCTTCGTCATATCCGGTTACCAGCCCGATGGATTCGACGCCCATCGCCTTGAGACGGCCGATGACTCCGATAGCGGTACCGTAAGCTACCGTTGAGTCCCCGCGTAGATAAACGGATGACGTATTCTTGGCAACCATTGCCCCCTTAACGGCCGACTCGAGATTATCCAGGCGCGCCCAGACGTCATTAACATATATGCCGCTTTTCTTGTCGATAGTGATGACGATGCCTTCCGCTTCTTCCTCCATGGCCGCCGCTTTCGTGCGAGGAAGGTCGACCTCGATGCCCGATTGCAGCAAGGGCGCCGAGATCATGAAGATGATCAGAAGCACCAGGACGACGTCGACCAGATTGGTGATATTGATATCGGCCATAGCCCGGTATGTTCGGTGGCGGGGCCGTCGCATCACTTATTTTCCTTTTTTGCCCGGGCGAGGAACTCGAGTATAAAGCCGTTGGCTGAATCACTGATAAATTTCAATTTATTATTGGCCCAGTTGTATGCGATCACGGCGGGAATGGCCGCGCCCAGGCCGACAATCGTGGCCAGCAGGGCTTCGGCGATACCCGGCGCGACGACGGCTAGGGACGCCGAGCCGCGTTCACCAATGGCCCAAAAGGAGTCCATAATACCGACTACAGTGCCGAGCAAGCCCATAAACGGGGCGGAGTTGCCGGTGGTGGCCAGAAAGATGACCTTCTTCTCGAGCAGACCGACCTGTTCGGTCACCGTCTTCTCCATCGTCATTTCCACAATCTCATAATCCTCGGCATCGAGGGGATTTTGTCTTTCCTGGAGACCGCCTCCCTCGTTTTTGCGCTCATGCAACTGGTTGAGTTCATCCAGGCCGGCCAGGTAGATGCGGGCCAGGGGCGAAGACGGTGAAGACTTGGCCTGCCCGGCAGTCTCGGCAATAGTCCGCGACCGCCGGAAATGGCGAACAAAGGTGCTGTTCTCCTTGTCGACATAGCCGAACTGGCGCCATTTGTGGAAGATGATGACCCAGGAAACAAAGGACATGAACGCCAGGACAATCAGGATGAAAGCACCGAAAGCCGAGGTGCTGCCGATGATTTCCCACACAGTTCCGGAAAAGATGCTGACTGCAAATATACTGTTCATACTGACTTCTACACTCTTCAAAACCAAAAGTTACATATAACATTACCCCCGAACAGGGGAAATAATTTCCAAGAAAATAAAAATACCAGAGCCTGGCAGTACAGTCAACAAAAACCGATGACGACCACCAGTCGATAATAAATGGCAACATAAAACTTGACACTGCTATCCTACTGTCTGTTTTTGCCCGAGATTGTCACACTGGTCAAAGCGACAAGGAGAGTAGAAATGAAGAAACTATTGACTGTCTCTCTTGCGATCCTGTTGATCGCAGTCCTGATTATGGGTTGCGGGCAAAAGCAGGAGCAGGATGCAGGTAAGGTGCCGGCCGAAGTCAAGAAGGCCGAGCAGGCGGATTCTACCCGGATGGATTCCGCCCTGATAGACACGACCATGGTAGACACCATGGAAGTTCAGCAAGACACCCCCTAAGAAGCAATACATCAACGAGAAAACCTCCCGTGTTGTCACGGGAGGTTTTTTTTATTCGCAACGGGCCGCCCGGTCGGGCGCTCAGCCTTCAATGGTCTCAACGTTCGCGCGAGGAATGATGGCACGCTGCCCGTCCTCGAATTCCACCTCGAGCACCCGGGCTTTGGACTCCGACTCGAGTTGCTGCAGCGGCGCCGGGAGGTCGGTGACTTTGCCGAGTTTACCGAAGTACGGGTGCCGGATGACGCGGACCGGCGAGCCGGTGGCCAGGCCGCTCATGTCGCCGGCAACGGCCCCGGATTGTTTGTGAGCGTCGCCGACCAGCGGGACAACTACTTCGGGGCGAATAACGCCCGCGCGGATCTGAGTGGCACCGTTGATGGAAGCCGTTTCCCCTTCGTGGTTTTTAAGCAGATCGAATGTTCTCCCGGCCATGTTGATCTGGCCGAAACCCTCGGTGACCACGAGCTTAGTAATAATATCCTCGGAGCCGGTGATAGCCACGCCGATATCATAGCCAAGGAAGTCGCGCAGGTCCTTGTCATCGAAGCCACCCACAACGATACCACTGACGCCGATGTTGTTAGCCTTCTTCAGCGCGGCGGCGGTGACCAGGGAACCCCCGACAATGATTTTACCGGCCATGTTTTCGACGATCAGTTTTTCGTCCAGAACGGTCTCGTTGTCGGGTGTGACGACCTGAATAACCCCGTGGGTCTCGCCCCCGATACCGAAAATACCCTGGATAAATGCGGCCATGCAGGTCACCACCACCCCTTCATTGGGTATGACCTCGGCAACTTCACCCTGAACATAGGCCTTCACCTCTACGGGGATGGGATGACCTCTCTGGAGTACCTGACCGGTAATACTCGAGATGGATTCCACCGTACCGTCAATAGTCGCGTGGCAGGGGCTCGAAAACCACTTGATGAATGACTTCTTCAGGGCGATCATCTCGCCCTCCTTGATGGGGTCCCCTTCCTTCTTAAGCATCATTTCCTTCATGTCTTCCGGGGGGATACCCAGTTTGTTAGCCACATTCAGCGGGACGACATTGCCGGGCAGGTGCGTACGGGCGACGACATCGTCGGGATTAACAGAGTCACCGACTTTAACGATGACGTCACCCTTGAGGGGCAAAATTCTTCTCTTTTTTACCAGTTCCCGTTCCGTAACCTTCAGTCCCGGCGTATATGCATGGGCCATATCAGTCCCTTTCTATTTTAATATCCGCGCTTTCAAGTCTTTTTGCGGCGTCGGACGGCCACGACAATCACCAAGGCCGCCGCAACCACGACGAACAGGAGAGTGAGGGAGCGGCGATTGCCCCCGGTTGTCCCGGTGTCGTCATGGACCTCGATGTCACGGCCCTCCACATCGACCACCTTGAGGTCTTCCTGGGCTACGGCCGCTTCCAGATTTTCCGTGGAAAACGATTCCACAATTGACATAAAGACCGATTTACTTCGCTCGTAGGTGCTGTCGGGAGAGTAGAAATAGAAGGAAGCAATACCGCGCCGGTAGAACTTCATCACCATCAGGTTTTTCTTGAGAGGCTGGTCGTACTGCACCACGTCGTTAAGTATGGTCACCGTCTTTTTATCGGCGTCGTAGACGGGGCTGTTGGATTTGAGATCAGTCAGTTCCTGTCCGACCGGGGCGTACTTGATCCCGGCCCCGAAGACCTCCTGCAACTCGCTGAGTACCGAATCGATGTCGGAAGCGGACAGTTCACCGACGGTATCTACATTCAGGAAAAGATACTCGCCGGCGAAAAACGGATCCGAGACGGCCGGCGCAAAGACGGCTTCGTATTGCAGGGAACTTCCCTGAGCCCGATTGCGCAGAAGGTAGGCGTCGACAGTACCGTAATCGATCTGGCTCCAGCTATCGGGAACGGTGACATAAAAGCCGCCGTCAAAACTCACGTAGTCTTTGGCAGCGCCGAGGCAGGGGATCAACAGAAGGGACAGCCCGACCAGAGTCAGTGTCCATAGCCCTCGTGAACGTATAACCTTCATATATCAACCCGCTTGCAGTTTATCCTTGGGATATATGTTCAACTCACCCATCCACTGTTTGAGGTAGGAGACGCGCTCCTTTTCAATCAGGGTGGACAGATCAAAGGGCCGTCCCCGGCCGTCGAGAATGACGCCGACAACGCCACCATGAACTTCCTTTTCGACCCGGTTGCCTTTGCCGGCTCCACAGTCGAAACCGCGTTCCGGTTCAAACACGGCTTTGGCGGTCTGCGGCAGACCGTTCTCCTCTACGCCCAGATCAAAACGTTTCATTTCCAGCGAATTGAGAGTGCCGGAAACCCGGCCGCCCGGCAACTCGAGGGAGTATTTCATAACCGGTCCGGGTTTCCTGGAAGTCCCTGCCGGGGCCACACAGGTGCCCAGGTGTATCAGACAGTCCTTTTCAAACACTTCGGTCGCTGCCTGGGCCTGGACTTCGGTCAGCACGCCGAGTTGCGGCATCATGAAGATGGAATCCACGGCCAGGCGTGTGATGCCTTCCGGCAGAAAGGCGTCAATCATCATCAGCGCCGACTGCTGCCGGCGCGGGGCATGGGAAAGCACTCCCCCGGAACCGATAAGCATATTGAGAGACATCATGTTCACGATAGTTGCCCCCGAGGCGGACTGCTCAAAGGCGTCGGCGATGGTGCGCTGCTGCTGCACGCCTTTGAGTACTGTGGCGAAGCTCTTGTGCTGGACGAAAGCCAGGCGCAACGCCTCTTTGGCAATGGCCTGCTCGAAAATCAACTCTTCCATTGATTGCGGGATGGTCGTGGGGCGGATCATTTTGTTTTTGACGCGATTTCTCAAATCACGCTCGTCCATCTCGAAGGGTACCCAGCGCATCACCATGGGCAGGGTGGCTTCGGCAAAAACATTCGACACGGAGTAAGACATACCCAGGTTGGCCGAGACAGTGCGGTTGAAAACAGGCGTCTTACCATCGGGCCGGAAAACACTGAAAACGTCGGTAGTGGCCCCGCCGATATCAACGCCCACGGCTTCAATGCCGTACTTATCGGCGATAGTCTGGATAATCAGGCCGACCGCTCCCGGAGTCGGCATAATAGGAGCGTCGGTCCATGACATAAGCTTTCCGTACCCCGGGGCCTGAGCCATGACGTGCTCCATGAACAACTCGTGAATCTCCTCGCGGGCCGGCCCCAGGTTTTCTCTTTCCAGAACAGGGCGCAGGTTTTCGACCATTTTCAGATCGACCTTCTTTGACAGGGTCTCACTGACCTGATCCCGGGCATTTACGTTTCCGGCATAGATTACCGGTAACTGGTAGCTGGAGCCCAGTCGCGGGCGGGGATCGGCCGCGGATATCAACTCCGCGATCTCAATCACGTGGGTGGTGGTGCCGCCGTCAATACCCCCCGAAAGCAAAATCATATCGGGGCGGAGATGGCGGATACGCTCGATTTGCTGGTGGGGAAGACGCTTGTCGTTGGAAGCGATAACGTCCATGACAATAGCACCGGCGCCCAGGGCCGCCCGTTCGGCCGATTCGGCAGTCATAGACCGGACGACACCGGCCACCATCATCTGGAGGCCGCCGCCGGCCGAAGACGTTGATATATATACGTCAGTACCGACCTTACCCTCCGTTGGTGAAATGATCTTGCCCTGGTCGTCGAGCAGTTTCCGCCCGCTGAGCTCCTCCACCTCGGCCACAGCGTTCAGGACGCCCATCGTCACGTCTTCAAAGGGAGCTTCCACGGTGGTGGGCGCCTCGCCTCTCACGATCAGGCGGTACTCGCCGTTCAGGTACTCAATCAGGATAGCCTTGGTCGTGGTGGACCCGCAGTCGGTCGCAAGGATGACTTTAATGTCATCAGGATTGTCGAACTTTGCCATTAATGGAACCTACATTATATGTCGTCTCCTGTCCTGCCCAACTGGGCAGGGGCCAGGTGACGGACTATGGTTTTCATTCTGCACATCAAGTCGCCCAGTATAACAAAAAGGGGGGAGCTTGTAAAGTGGGTTTTTGTAGCCCCGTTGCACCGGGAGCGTAGCTGCTCCAGCGGGCCCAAAACCATGCCCATAATATGGTTCGGCGGGGTGCTCGTCTGTAATGTGTTGATTTGTAATCGAATAACGCGAGGCCGGCATTTTTTCGCTTGACTTGCCGTGGGGGCTCCCATAGATTTGACATAATTTGTAATTAATGACTGCTGAGATCGATGGTCATGTGAGCTGTTAGACTGAACAGTTTCGGAAGTTTGTTCGTTTGTTAACCTGAAGTTTGCTTACGGACACGACCGTGGACTTAAAGGGACTGAGTTTGAACTGCTTTAGCCGTATCACCTATCGTAATGCACCTGGTCACGTTTTACTTGTTCCCATCGCAGCAATCCTCATTCTTACGCTGGCCGCTTCCGCGCAGGTGACTCCCCCGGCAGCCGATTCCGCCGGCCTCGGAATCCCACCCGATACCAGCCTGGCCGAGCTTTACCCTCTTCCACCGGTTGACGTTACGGCCGAGGACACGCCCAACGACGGCGGCGGAACCATCACCATCAGGTGGCGGGCCTCGGCAGATGATGTTCCGGGCGGTAAAGTCAAACAGTATAGAATCCTGAGGGCCGTGGCCACGGACGGTCAGCCGGGCGATTTTCAAGAGGTCGGTGACATTCCGGCCGGAGATACCGCCTACGCTTACCCGGACGGTAATACCACGGATGGGGTGGAATACTTCTACAAGATTCTTGCCGTTAACAGTCTGGTAGAGAACAACGAGGTCGTTTGGGAAACCACCGGGGAGTCTGATCTGACGGGAGCCGTGAAATCATCGGCTCAGTGGTTTGACATGCGGCGAATCAATGCCTTCGTCGGCGTGATAGCACTATGCACTTTCATCATTTTCTATATCAACCAGGCCAAGGCCGGCAAAAAGCTGTTTATCCGCAAGATCGCCGGTCTGGATGCTGTGGACGAGGCCGTCGGCCGGGCAACCGAGATGGGCAAGAAGATTTTCTACATACCCGGCACCCAGGATATGGATAACGTGCAGACGATTGCGGGGGTCACCATCCTGGGCCGCGTGGCCGAAATGGCCGCTCAGTACGAAACCTGGCTGGAAGTTCCCGTATCTCGTTCGCTGGTTTTGGTGACGGCCAAGGAGATTGTGAAGGAAGCTTATTCAAAGGCCGGCCGTCCGGATGCGTTTCAGGAAGACCAGGTTCACTATTTGACTGACGACCAGTTCGGCTATGCCGCCGGAATCGACGGCATGGTTGTCCGCGAGAAGCCGGCCACGATATTTTTTATGGGCGCGTTTTACGCCGAGTCCCTCATTTTGGCCGAGACGGGAAATTCCATCGGCGCCATTCAGATCGCCGGCACGGCGATGCCATCGCAACTCCCCTTCTTTGTGGCCGCCTGCGACTACACGCTGATCGGTGAGGAGCTGTTTGCGGCATCGGCCTACTTGTCGAAAGAACCCAAGCTGTTGGGATCCCTCAAGGGCCAGGACATCGGCAAAGGCGTCGTTCTGGTGGCGATCGTTATCGGCGTAATCCTGGAAACCTTAAACCTCTGGCAGTTCTCCAATCTGTTCAGCATTATTAATTAGCTATGCGTAGAGAAATCCCCCTTTTGATAACCGGTGTAGTTGGCGTCGTCTTTGTCGTTCAGTACTTCATCCCCCACTTTCCGTTTAATAGGATGAATGACTGGTTTTCGGACTGGTTCTCGATTGTGGCCGCTTTTGCCATCTGGCTGGGAGCTCTGAACCTGCTGAAGATTTCGGCGCAGAAGGTCATCAACAAGAAGTCGGATATGGGTTATGCGGTGGTGATTATCGCGTCATTTCTGTTGATGGCCATTATCGGCTTTTCCGAGGGAGAGGATTTTCGGGACCCCGGTACCAAGTTTGACTGGCTGTACAATTACGTATATACCCCGCTGTCGGCGACGATGTTTGCTATTCTGGCTTTCTTCGTTGCTTCGGCGTCTTACCGGGCCTTTCGGGCACGCAATTTCGAGGCTACCCTGCTGTTGCTGGCATCCTTTTTCGTGATGCTCGGGCGGGTTCCGGTTGGGGATGTTCTTACGGCCTTTATGCCTGACGGCTGGCGGCTGTCGAACCTGGCCAGTTGGATCATGACATTCCCACAGACGGCCGGTCAGCGAGCCATTATGATCGGTATCGCCCTGGGCATCGTGTCCACCTCGTTGCGGATCATTCTGGGAATCGAACGCTCGCATCTGGGGGGAGACTAAACCATGAGCACGCGGTCTAAAGAGGCTCTGGTGGCCGTTTTGGTGCTGTTGTTCTGCGCCGTGATGTACATCGGCAAGATCCAGGGTTGGTCACGGGGGTTTCAGTTTTCCGCGACCATGTCGCTGATTGTCATAGCCCTGCTAGGGCTGTCGATTCTGTGGATTTTGATCCTGACTATCAAAGGGCGGTTGATCGGACGCCGGGTGGTCTTCCTGTATGTAGGTATTGCGGTGGCGCTGCCGCTGTTCATGTCACTTACGCAGAAGATGCAGATTTCTCCGGAGGTTCAGCAGCTTTATGACGCTGTAGAGAGCCTGCCGGCTGGTTCCAAGGTGCTGGCATCTTTTGACTATGATCCGCCCTCGGCTCCCGAGTTGCAGCCGATGGCGGAAGCTTTCCTTTACCACTGTTTCGGCAGGGATCTCAAGGTGATCATAATCGGCCTGTGGCCCCAGGGCCCGCAGCAGGCAAATATGGCCCTGGAGAAGGTCTTTCAAGAAGAAGAAATAAAAGTAAAGAATCTCAAGTACGGTATAGATTATGTAAACATGGGTTACCAGGCCGGAAATGAGTTTGTGATTCAACGGATGGGTTCGGATATCAAGTCGATGTTCCCGACGGATTACGCCGGGCTGGCCTATGATGAGATGCCTCTGGTAAAGAATGTAAAGAACTTTTCAAACATAGATTATTCCTTCAACCTCTCGGCAGGTTACCCGGGAACGCAGGAATGGGTGCAGGTGGCGGTCGACCGCTATGGCCTGAGAATGGGGGGCGGCAATACCGCGGTTCAGGCACCTATGATGTATACGTACCTCAACGCCGGGCAGCTTGACGGCCTGCTGGGGGGGATGAACGGCGCGGCCGAGTACGAGGGGCTTGTAAAGCGGCTGAGCAAGGGCACGAAATTCATGCTTTCGCAGTCATTCGCACATATGATTGTGATAGCGTTTATAATCATCGGTAATGTCGCCTTCTTTTTGGGCGGCCGGAAAAAAAGGCTGTAAAGGAAGCCGGTAGCTTATGGATCACTTCGCTGTTTGGGTTGCTGCTTTTCTGACCCTGGGCATAATTTCGTTTCTGTACAAGGACAACCCATGGTACAAGTTAAGTGAAGCCATCTTCGTGGGCATATCCGCCGGCTACTGGTTCGTGACTCTTTTCTGGGATAACATCTACGGCAAATTCTGGGTTGGGAAGGGTGAAGACCCCATGCTGTGGGTTGGCGCTGCCCTGGGTGTTTTGATGCTGCTGCGCCTGGCCCCGAAAATCGGCTGGATTTCCCGCTGGCCGCTGGCCTTCATCGTCGGTTGCACGGCCGGCCTGTATCTGATCAATTATCTCTCATCTAATATGATGCGCCAGGTTCAGGGTACCATCATACCCTTCTTTAGTAATGAGTTTGGTTCGGGATTCGATGCCGCCGCCTACACCATCGTTGGCAACATTGTCGTGGCCGTGGGTACCTTCACAGGACTGGTCTATTTCTTCTTTTCCAAGGAGCACAAAGGGGCCTTTGGTGGCACGGCCAAAATCGGCATCTTTTTCATAATGGTGACATTCGGAGCCTCCTTTGGGTATACGGTCATGAGTCGTATGTCGCTGTTAATCGGCCGGGTCGATTTCCTTTTCTTCGATTGGCTGGGGATGATTAAATAGTGATTATTCCAAAGAGGTACAAGATTTTCAAGGCTTGTTGCTTTCTTCTGTCATTATCACTGATCTGTGTCTCTGCGCCGCTGGTCGCGGCCCAGTCCGATGCGGCTGGCAATCCCTTCGATACGACAATTATTATGCCTGATACGGCGACTGTCGCCGCGGAACCGGTCACGGACCTGATAGCCAGTGACCATAAGTACGACCACGGCCAGAAGCTGGACCTGACCTGGGTTCCCTCCGTAGACGATCCGCCGGTGGGCGGCACGGTGGTCGGCTATCGGGTATATCGCACCGCCAACGACGGTGAGCCGGAATTGGTGGCGGAACTTCCGCCCGGCACCAGTCTTCACACCGATGAGGGTACCAGCGCGGACAGCAGCTATGTTTATTTTATAACGTCCGTGACGACCAGCGCCGAGTACGAATCGGCTCGGACTGAGGCTATTGTTCCCAACGTCGAGTGGTTGAATTTTGACAAGAAGTACTTATTCCTGATAGCTCTTATCGTCGGCGGTTCCGTGGTAATCTTCATCGAGACCGCGCGGCGAGGGAAAAAGCTCTTCGTTCGCAAAATCGCCGGCCTGGAGGCAGTTGATGATGCTGTCGGTCGGGCCACTGAGATGGGGCGTCCCATTCTATTCATTCCCGGCATTCTTGATATGGATGATGTACAAACGCTGGCAGGCCTGACCATCCTGGGCCGCATATCGCGCGTCATCGCCGATTATGACACCCGCATTTTTATGCCGGTTTCGCGTTCCCTGGTGATGACGGCTGCCCGGGAAACCATCAAAGCAGCGTATCAGACGGCCGGACGTCCGGAGAAGTACAGCGACGATATGGTCACGTACGTTACCGATGAGCAATTCGGCTATGTCG
>CBFCYQ010000012.1:0-23180 GCA_965602205.1 uncultured bacterium
ACGTTGTCCTCTTCCAGGTTCAGCACCATCCCGATAATGTCGCCGGGAAACTCGATAAGCTCGGACATCTGGACATCCTCAAGACCCCAGATGCGGGCAATACCGTCGCCGACCTGAAGCACGGTGCCGACCGACTCCATCTCGAGCTTTTTTTCGTATTTTTCGATCTCTTTTTTCAGTACCGATGATACTTCTTCCGGGTTTAAACCCATCCTTAAACTCCCACGGGCCGAGCCCGCTGTGCTATCATAAACCGTGTTTCCGGAACGGTCATGGTTGACCGCTCGTTAACCGCTAATGCACTCTCACTTTGCGCAGTCGTTCCCTGACCAGGTTCAAACCGCGAAGAACCGAACCGTCAATAACCTCATTGTCCATAGCGACGATCATGCCGCCTAGAATCGACGGGTCGATTTTTTCTTCCAGGATTATCTCCAGGCCGGTTTTGCGGGCCAGTTTTTCCGTCAGAACTTTTCGCTGCGCCTCATCCAGCTTTGCCGCCGTGACAACCGTCGCGCGGCAGATCCCCTTCTCGGCCTCGACGAGGTCATTGAACTCGTCGATGATCTGCGGCAGATGGTTGATGCGTCGTTTGTCTATCAGGACCACCAGGAATTCCACAAAGAGCGGCTCCAGCCGCCCGCCGAAGACGTCGCGCACGACCGACATTTTGGCTTCCTCGAGGATCTGAGGAGCGCCCAGAAACTTCAGAAGAGACGAATCCGAGACAAGATAGTCCCTCAACTCGTTGAACTGCCGGTAGGCCTTGTCGACCAGACTCCTGTCCCTGGTGGACAAAAGAAGAGCGTTCGCGTACTTGTTGGCAACTTCCTGGGCTAACATGGCAACCTTACACTTCTTCCACGTTATCAATAAAGTTGCCGATCAGCTCCCGGTGCTTGGCATCATCAAGCTTCTCGTTGATGATCTTCTCGGCGGCGGTCATGGTGATGATGACCATCTCCTGTTTGAGTTGCACCTTGGCCTTGGCCACGTCACGCTCCAGCTCCGAACGCGCCCGGGCCTGAATCTGTTTGGCCTCCCGCTTGGCAGCGTCCCGGATATCCTCGGCCACCTTTTTGCCTTCGTTAACCGCTTCCACGATTTTGACGCGCCGCTCGGATTCAATATCCTTGAGCCTGGCCTCGTACTCTGCCGTCAGTTGGGCGACCTTTTCCTTCTCGTCGTCGATTTTCTTGAACTCGTCAGCGATTCGGCTGCGCCGCTCTTCCATAACAGCCAGAAGCGGCCCCCATGCGAATCTCTTCAGAATCCACAGGGTGATCAGAAAACCGACAGCATGAGTCAGGAGCAATTGCCACTGTAAGTCCATGGTGACTCCAGATTTCTCCGTGTAATTCGGCGTCAGGTTAGAGAGACGATATCTCTCTAACTGCCGATTTTACCCTGCAGAATGAAGAAAACTACCAGGGCGTAAATGGTCAGCGCTTCAATAAGAGCCGCGCCGATAATCATCGCCGTCTGAATTTTCCCTGAGGCTTCCGGCTGCCGGCCGATAGCGTCCATCGCCGAGCCCACGGCCCGCCCCAGCCCCAGGCCGGAACCAACCGCCGCCAGACCGACGCCCATCGGCAAAGCCCAGGATAACATCGCTTGATAGTCCATCATTTCCTCCTTAATGCGTTTCTCTATATGTTCAATACTATGAATGTTCCTGACCTTCTGAATACACTTTACTCGTGCTCCTCGTGGGGAAGCATCATCAATATGTAGACCGTTGACAACAGTGTAAACACCAGCGCCTGGATGGTCGACAGCAGAATGCCCAGCAGTATAAAGGGCACGTTCAACGGCAGGCCGACCCAGGATTTGGTGAACGAAAGAGCCGCCAGGCCCAGTCCCACAAAGGCCGCCACCAGAATGTCCTCGCCGGTTATATTGCCGAATAGTCGGAGAGCCAGGCTGAAAGGCTTGGCCAATTCGCCGATGATGTGCATGGGCAGCATCAGCGGCACCAGGCACCAACCGATGACATTGCGAGGCTGGCCGGCCAGATGATCCACGTAGCCGACAATTCCCAGCTGCCGGACACCCGTATACTGGGCATAAAGAAAGACCATAATCGCCAGCGACGCGGTAATATTGATGTTGGTGGAAGGAGCCATTCCCAGCGGGATGATGCCCATGAAGTTCATGGCCAGAATATAGAAGAAAAGCGTCCCCAGAAAGGGCGTGTACTTCCTGGCGTTCTTGCCCAGGACGCTGTACAGGAAGTTGTACATGCCTTCGACCAGCATCTCGATAAAATTCTGAAATGGTCCCGGGATGAGTTCCCGCTTGCGATAAACCAGAACCGAGATCAGCGAAAAGAGAATGGAGATGGCAAAAGCGAAAATCACCGGCTTCCACAGACCCAGAGCTTCGCTGTGAATATAACTGTTGAGCAGGCCGACCAGGTCGGGTAGGTGCGTAGCGCCGCCCTCGTGATGTTCCGCTCCACCGCCCTCGACGACCGCCAGCGGTGGCGTCAGCCGGGATATGAATACGTTCAATATATTACCTGTCATAGCCATCAGCGGACCTTCTGCAGTCCCTGTTCGCGTCGCGGCTTATCATCAAGCGCCAGTAACAGGCGGCCGAGCGCTTTGAGGACCAGCACTCCGAAAAGAGAGGAGAAGCCAACCATCAAATGCAGGGGCTCGAACTGCGGCACCTTCAGTAAAAAGTAACCGGACGCGTATAGCAGGGGAAATTTGACAAGTGACAGGGCTACCGCTCTCGCTTTGTCGGCCTTGCCCGGTCGGATGGTCGTGCGAATCAGAGCGGAGACAAAAATGAAGTTGACGATCCCCCAGACGCCTCCGGAAAAAACGGCCAGAGTCGGGTAGACACCGAAATAGTACAGGCCAAAGGGCAGGAATATCAGCAAGACGACCCCCGTGGTTCGCAGCGTCCTGTCCAGGAAATCCAATTTCGGGTTACTTCTCATTGTCCTTTTCTATAGCCGAAGATTTTTTTACCAACGCGTATATTTCCAGACCCGCCGAGGCGAAACCCAGAACCACCCCGATTATCATCAGGGTCGGCTCGGTTTTGAACCTGGCATCAAGCCACTTGCCGACAAAAAATCCAACCAGAGGAGCCGCCACCAGTATAGCGGGCACCATCGCCAACAGACTTACCTGCCTTAAGTCTCTGGTCGGCTTGCCCTTAGATCGGGGATTAAACATGGCTTTCGTCGGTTCTGACCGCCAGATTATCAAGTCGGAAATATATCCATGAGGGCAGTCGTGTCAATGTCTTTTTTTTCCTATTTGGCTGCGGTGAACGTCACTCTCTGACCGTTTTGGAAAGACTGACGATACACTCCGCTAATCTCTTTCACTCTTCAAGGAAATACACCAACATGGCGACGGCAATTAAAACACTCTCGACATATCAGACCTCTCTAACGCGCGGGCCGGATGTCTGGTTCATGAAATTCGTGCTTTCGCAGGCCGTCCCCGGCGGCTTTCGCATGCGGGGCAACAGCGCCGATAGTCAACTGCGCCGACATGGATGCATATAATCTACTTTAGAGAACTCGTTGCGCTGCTGTAAGATTTCGTTATTTTATTACACTATATAATATGATAATACGTTTTTGCTTATGATGTTATGAGATTTGCCTGTTTGTCAGCGATCATCGTGTTTTCCGCTGCCGCGTTCACGGCCACCGCCGTGCGCGCCGAGCCGCCGACAGTTCCAGCCGAGTTGGTGCCCTCGTCGAAAGTCGACTTGCGGAAATTCGCAACCGACGAATGGCCGTATGTGACGCATCAGATTCACAACAACGGTCGGCTCTACAACACCATCATCAATAATGGTATAACCGGTAACATATTCGGTTTCGAGGACAATAGGCAGAACAAGGCGGCGCCCTCGTTTTACTACCCGCGTTACAGCCGGGTGCCACATGGCATATTCAGCGGGCTCTGGGTCGGCGGAGTGCTCCGCAACGATACCCTGGTGTCAACGGCCATAGACGAAACGTTCACTGGCTGGTGGCCGATTAACCTGGAATTCTGGCCCGATTTATATCCCGATGGCGCTTTCAAAGTCAGATCTACCGACATGAGTTCGCCCTACTATGACCCTCGCGCCCGGGCCCAACTCGAATTCGAGACTGAATACACGGACACCTTTGTCTATCAGTCTTTTATGGGCTATAACCAGTATGACCAGCGGTATCACAAACCGCTGAATCTCCGGGTAACCCAGACAAGCTATTCGTGGTCGTATAAATATGCCGAAGATTTCATGATTGTCGACTACGCCATCGAGAATATCGGTCAGGATACCATCAGGGACGCTTTCGCCGGCATTTATTATGAAGGTGTCGTTTACCATGTCGGCGAGCTGCCGTATCCCCGTCTTGACGATCTGGAGGGCTACATCAACACCCTGCAGCATGAGTTCTCGGAGTGCGGCACCGAAAAAATAAATATCGCCTGGATTTGTGACAATGACGGCCAGCCCAATGGTCCCCAGTGGGATTTTCTCTCCACTGTAAACGGATTTGGCATCGCTCCCCTGCGGGTGCCGCCGGGCGCCTATATCAATAATTTCAATTGGTGGGCGGATTCGTACGGCACCAACTTTAACTGGGGACCGCGGATGAAGGGCACACTTGAATACCCCTATCGCGAGTTTCCCGAGGGTCCGGGCAAACCTCTGACCGACAGAAATCGCTATTACATGATGTCGAAACCGGAGATTGACTATAGCGGCTACGAGGCAGCCAGGGATATGCAGAATGAAGGCTGGCTGGCACCGCATGAGTACGCCGAGGACATAGCCGACGGCCACCTTGTCCACTTCCTGACTTCGTTTGGCCCCTTCATGATCCCCCCGCGGCAAACCCAGTACCTGACGGTGGTAATGTCCATTGGCGAAGACATTCACACCAACCCCAGGGCCTATCGCGATCTGTACAGTTTCGAATACCCTTATGTCTTCACGGAATATTTGAACATGGATGAACTCATCACTAACGTTCGCTGGGCTAAGAGAGTTTATGACAACCCGGGCGTGGACACCGACCGTGACGGCGATTCCGGTCGTTTTGAGTACCATTATGTCGAAGAAACGGGTGAATCTCTAAAGGTCTATTGTGAAGGTGACGGCGTGCCCGATTTCAGGGGGGCCACGCCCCCACCGCCGCCGCCGTTGCGTTTGATCACCGAGGAAGGCAAAATCACGGTGCGCTGGAACGGCCGCATCACTGAAAACTACTTCGACGTCTTCACCGGCGCCCAGGATTTTGAAGGCTACCGCGTCTACCTGGCGCGCTCGCCGGACGAAAATGACATAACTCTTGTCGCCTCCTACGATCTTGAGAATTACAACCGCTATAAATGGAACCAGAAGCGCAAGCGGTTCGAGTTAACGGAAGTGCCGTTCACGATAGACTCCCTCCGAACACTCTACGGGGAGTCCTTTCAGCCCCTTGAACATACATATGATAACCCCTATTACGTCTCCGACGATGTTTACTATTTTACCAAAGTGGACTACAACGCGTCCGATTTGCTGGACCCGACCGGTATACACAGACTCTACCCGGACGCCGCCCGTGATACCACTGACGTCGACGAACAGGGCCGCATGCGGTACTATGAGTATGAATATGTCATCGACAACCTGCTGCCGACGATTCCTTACTATGTCGCGGTGACAGCCTTTGACTTCGGCTACCCGGCCAAATCTCTCGAAATGCTCGAATCGGCGCCGGCCGAGAATCTGACCCATGTCTTCGCCATTCCCCGGGGTGATGACGTTCTCAAGGACGGCAAACTTGACGTCTATGTTTATCCGAACCCTTACCGCATCGACGCCGACTATCCGGTTCACGGATTCGAGAACCGCTTCACTGACCTGGCCGCCGACCGTGCCCGGAACATATATTTTGCCAACCTGCCCAACCGGTGCACGATATCCGTATTCTCCCTCGATGGCGACCTGATACGGCGGTTTGAGCACGATGAACCGCCCGCAAGCGCTTCCAACTCGGTGGCCCGCTTCGATCTGATTACTCGCAACACGCAGACCCTGGTCTCCGGGCTATATTACTGGGTGGTGGAGTCCGAATTCGGCAGCCAGATCGGCAAGCTGGTGGTTATTCGGTAAGTGCTCAGGGCTGTCTTTCTGCCGTGAGACCAAGTGAAGTGAAATCTCCCCATATGATTTGTCCGTGAAGTCTTTGGCGTATTCGGGGCGCGAGAGTAAGTGCTTGCAAGATAATAACATAGCATCTACTCCTCTGATCCCGTAGGGCGCATAATTCATACAAAATACGTCTTATAATTGGAACGCCCTTGACATCCCTCCGATATATAGGTAATATAAGGTACCGCTGATGCCTCCGACTTCAGTCGCTTTATGTGACAATCATTCGGATAGCTGGAGTCTCCACCGAACGAGGAATGGACTTAAGGAGGGGTACCGTCTCACAGGGAGAAAAGTGGTACTATGGCCAAAGTGAAATACATCAATCGGATAGAGCAGGTCACTCAGTTGACGCCTGCGGCTCGGGAAGAGCTTAAGCAGGTTACTCGCAAGTACAAATTCCGGGCCAATGACTACTATCTGGGTCTTATCAATTGGGATGATCCCCATGACCCTATTCGCCGGATAATCATCCCGCAGGTCGCCGAGATGATACCGTTCGGCCATCTCGATGCCTCCGATGAGGAAGGCAATTATGTGGCCCCGGGCACCCAGCACAAGTATACCAGTACCGTCCTGCTTCTGTGTAACGAAGTCTGCGGGGCCTACTGCCGTTTCTGCTTTCGCAAGCGGCTTTTCATGGACGAGAATGAAGAAGCGGTAAATGATGTCTCTGAAGGTATCGAGTACATAAGACGCAATACGCAGGTTACCAATGTCCTGCTCACGGGCGGTGATCCGTTGCTGATGTCGACCCGCCGGCTGGCCCACACCATCCGCCAGTTGCGGGAGATTGACCACGTTGGGATTATCCGGATAGGTTCCAAGATGCCGGCTTTTAATCCTTTTCGCATTATCGACGACCCCGACCTGTTGGCCATGCTCGCCAAATACAGCACGGCCGAGAAGAAGATTTATCTCATGGCGCACTTCAACGTGGTCGAGGAGCTTACCGCGCAAGCCATCGAGGCCATACATCTGGTGCAGAAGGCGGGCGTAATAACGGTCAACCAGACGCCGCTGATCGGCGGGGTTAACGACCATCCGGATCGGCTGGCGGAACTGTTGCGCAAGCTTTCGTTTATCGGCGTGCCGCCCTACTACATTTTCCAGTGCCGGCCCACCGAAGGTAATCGGCCCTTCGCCATCCCCTTGGTGCGCGGTTATCGTGTCTTCCGCGAAGCCAAAAAGAAAGTGAGTGGCCTGGCCAAGCGGGCCCGCCTGGTGATGTCACACGCCTCCGGAAAAGTGGAGATTGTCGGGCTCACCGAACACCGCATTTATATGCGTTACCATCGGGCGAAGAACGCCGACGACGATGAGCGATTCATCATTTTCCGTCGCGACAACAATGCCTACTGGCTTGACGACCTCGTCCCGGTTGAGCCGGTGCCCCACCACGCTCGCTGGCTGGAAGACCGGCCGACATAAGACCGTCCCGGCGGCCGACCGGGGCCGTCTGCGATCCCCGTGAGATCGTTTTCGAAGGCCCATCTTTTGCGATGAGCTTTTTCGTGACCCACCAATTTCACATCGAGGCTTGTCTTGCAGAGCGGCGGGGCTTATCTTTTCCGCACATCCACTGCCAACATCAAGGAGCACTTGATTGATTAGGCTGATTTCAGCGGGGTATTCAGAGCTTGTCGCAAGACCGGTTATCGCCACGGCGTTGCTCGCCGTCGTTGTCCTCGTCTCGCGGCTTCCTTTTCTCGGGACCGGTTATGGTATTGATGCTGATGCCTGGCGGGTGGCCTGGGCCGCTCAGAGTATCGCCGCCGGCGGGGAATACATCGCTTCCCGGCTGCCGGGCTATCCCGTGCAGGAACTCGCCTGTTCGCTGCTCATCAAGGGGGGACCGTGGGCTCTCAACGGTGCTTCGGCCCTGTTCAGCGTTATCGCCGTCATCTTCTTCACCATGACCATGCGCTCTCTCGGATTTAAAGACCACCTTATCGCCGGCCTGGCCCTGGCTTTTACTCCGCTGGTTTATGTCAATAGTGTCAACTCCATGGACTACCTCTGGGCGCTGGCCTTCATGATGGCAAGTCTCTACTATGTCGTCACGGCGCGCTGGTTGATCGCCGGCATTCTTCTGGGTCTGGCCATAGGCTGCCGGATAACATCGGCCGCATTGCTTCTGCCCCTGGCATGGTTTGTCTTCTGGCGAAAACCGGCTCGACCACTGGTCAGTCTTCTGAAACTGTCCTTGAGCGCTCTTCTGATCGGAGCGATAGCTTTCATGCCCTTGATCTTCAAATACGGCTGGGACTTTTTGACCTTTGCCGACCACAGCTATCCTGATCCGCTGCGGGTTATCCGGATGGCTACCGTGCAGGTTTGGGGTAGATTCGGTTTGACGGTCATTCTTGCCGCCCTGGTGGGGCTGGTGGTCTGGAAGCGGGTATTCGCTGGAGGAGGCAAGGTCTCCCGACTCTCGCCCGCGGCACCGACGCCGTGGTTTCTGGCCATTGGTGTCTATCTAATCATTTTCCTGCGCCTGCCTCACGACGCCGGTTACCTTATTCCCGTGGCTCCGTTTGTTATCCTTCTTCTCGCTAAATACCTGCGCCGACGATTTTTCGCAATCCTCTCCTTCGCTCTGGCTCTATCCTGCTTTGTCAGTATCTGCCGTTCCAACGGAATCTGCAAAGGAGCCATAATCTACGATCACGCCGTGCGCGTGCAGAACATGACCTTTACCCGGCAGGCATTATCGACCGCCGACAGGCTCCCCGACAAAACGATTGTTGTGGCCGGTTGGTGGCAGCCGCAAATTCAGGTGCTCCTGCCGTTCGAATCTCCGAAACGACGCGCCTGGGTATACCTGGTGGAAGAGCCGGTCATAAACCGTCTCGTCGACAGCGGGTATGCGATTTACTATCTCCCGGGAATGGACAAATACAACCAGCAGGTGCATGGTATTGACCTTGCCAAGTACGGTGCAACGTCGCTGCTTGCAGAAGAGTGACGGTCCGCGCCCGGTGCACCGGCAGAACGTTGGTATTGCCAAAAGTCTTGTTTTTGTTACCTTGTCTCCATGTCCGGAATCTCCCGACATTCAACCGCCGATCTTAGCGAGCTGTACTCACCGCGAACGCTGCAGCTATCGCTGTTGTTTCTGGTGGCGCTGGCAGCCGTCTCTATTGCCGGGCTGACGTGGGCGGGCCGGGGCGGCCAGGCCCAAATGTTGCTTTTGAGTGGCGCCGGGTTTGCCCTCTTGTTTTTTCCCCGGGCGGCCTTCTTCATGTTTCTGGTTTCTCTGTCGCTTTACATACCTCACCGGGTCACGTATTCCTTCTCTATACATCCGTTTGACCTGATGATGGCCATCCTGTTTTTCTCCATGGTGCTGGATTTCCTGCTGCGCGCGCGGGCGAATATACGACCGGCACTGTTCGATTTCGTTTTTCTGGCTTTGATTCTGGCCACCGTCGTGTCGACCGTATTCGCCTTTGATCCCGGTTACTCGGTAGTGCCCCTGCTGCGGATCGTCGTGGTTTACCTGGCCTTCAGGGCAGTATTCAAGTTCGGACTGGAAGTGGGTACGCGTAAGATTATACTTTTCTTCATTTACATGGTGTCAATCCAATCTGTCTATAACACCATTCTATTCCTGCTCTACAGCGGGAAAATCCGGGTCTTCGGCCTGACCGGTCTGAACTACGAGACCTTTGCCATGATTGCTCTTCCGATGGCTCTTGCCTTTCTGGTCTGGTCCGGTCGAGCCCGCGAGAAGCTCAAATTCGGCATTATTTGCCTGGTTATCGGATTCGGCATTCTGGCCACCCAGTCGCGAGCACCTCTTTTGGCAGTCTTGATCGCCATTCCGATCCTGGCGGTCCTGGCAACAGTCAAGGCTCGACGCGAAAAGACTACCGGGCCGCTTCGGACCATGAAAATAGTGTTTATACCTGTCGTCATACTCGCAACTGCCGTTATCGTACTCAGGGAGACGTTGTTCGCCGGGTCCCTCGGCCGATATGAAATGTTTCTGGGTTCCTTCGTTCAACCGGAGGGTACGGTGGCATTGCGTATCATTCAATGGACTTCGGCCATCAGGACCTTTCTGGATAATCCCCTGACCGGTATCGGCGTCGGCAATTTTCGGATCATCCACCTCGTCTACCCCGATCTGCAAATGATTCCCTACTTCGGACTGGTCAAGGGCATGTCCGCCCACAACGTGGTTCTGCATTACCTGGCCGAGACCGGCCTCCTGGGAGGCCTGGCACTGATCGCCCTCGGCTGGAAAGGGCTGCGGACGGGTTTGAGTTCTTTCTCGATGAGCTTGAACGCTGCCGGTAACCAGGTTTCGGCGGCACTCCTGATGGCCATGATCATATTCTGCGTGACTCTCTTCTATATGCGGGCCTGGACGTGGGGGCAGGGCGGCTATATCATGGCGATTATCTTCGGTCTGTCGGCCGCGTGGGTGTATGAACGGCGGCAGACGACGGCCGAGCCGGGGCAATAGTGTTCTTGTGCGGTGGGGTTCACAGGCGGGCCGTGCACCTACGGATCTGAATCCCCGATACGAGTCCACGTGGCAACGGTCTTGTCTTGGCCCTACTTCAATAATCGTATGGTTGTCCAAATGAGCCGTATGCGGCGGCCGGGGGGTGGGGAGAAGAAACCGGAGTCCCAGAGGCGCGGACTATGGAGTAGAGGCCATTTATTTGGTGGCGATTGGTGTGGAGTTTTCTTGGGTGGTGTCACTTAGCTGCGAGTCCAATAGCAGCGCGGGCATGGACACTTTGGCGGTGACGGTCCGAGCGGGATACCGAACAAGTAGTCAACGAGGCAGGTGACTACTTCAACAGAAGCATCTTCTTTGCCTCTACGTGATCTCGTGCCTTCAGACGGTAGAAATACACACCACTTCCAACCGGAGTACCCTCTTTGCTGGTCCCGTCCCACTGAATAGTGTAATCCCCCGCCCCCATGTCTTTGCTAACAAGGGTCTTGACATGTTGGCCGAGCATATTGAAGATGGATATGTTTATGTCAGTTCGGCTGGGAATCGAATACTCAATCATGGTACCGCTGTTGAATGGATTTGGGAAATTTTGCTGCAGGTGAAATCGGCCAGGCAGTACATTTCCGGGCTCTTCGTCAGCGTCGGTTGCGACTTCGGCCCAGGAGAATTCGACTAATCGGGAAGTATACGCATACCACCCCGTAATTTCCATCTCTTCCCCAATTACTCGTACAGAGTCAGTCAAATTGGATACCACCAGGCACATTCCATGCATCTCGGTTGCATTGTAGAACGCAAGCGGCCTTGGTTGATGATAGATTGTTCTGATATTCCAGGCCCCATTTTCAAGAACGGCATATCGAATATTGCCGACGTTAAGAACATTTGATCCGTTCTCTCCCCAGTGGGCCGACGCAATGTCCGAGAAGATTATGTGAGGTGTATTATCACTGTCAAAAACAAGATGGGACAGGCCGCCTGTGTAACTCCTGCCGTCGCTGGCATAGTACCCATCATCGTACCCGGCAATGACTTCAGTCTGCCAGATCCCATACCCAAGTTTCTTGAGCAGAAGCAATTTACAATAAACTACTGACCTGGTGTAGACTCGATGGACATACATGCAGGAAATGTGAGGTATGTCATTGTTATCCAGACACAGCGACGGAAACCATCCCGCATCATCCCTGATTCCATAATCATTCTCTAAGGCCAACTCGAGCACCCAAGATCCGGCCTTGCCCCCCTTGTTAGTCCCGTACCACAGCCGGGAGGGGTCATCATTCAGATAAATCTGCTCCCTGAAAACGACATGCACGAAACCCTCAGAGTCTACTTTTATATCCTGACGACAAGACGTCTTTATGTCGGTATCATAGGTATAACCCATGTTATAGTTACGAATTAAATCCATTGTCCAGTAGCCCGATGCATTTGTCATGTGAAACAAGTAGGAGTCCAACCATGCCCAATTGTAGTCATCCGAGTCTATATCGGAGCGCGTCTTTAATATCAACAGGTGAAATGAGCCATCAGGACCGGTGTCGGCCGATAATTCGTATATGAATTTGCCGCCCGCGCTATAGAAATTGTAGATTGTTTCGTTCTGCCACTGATCACCGCTGTCTTTATAATAATGTACTACCCACTGGTCGTCATCATTGGATCGTGCGACGAAGATATGGGGGTTGGATGATAAATCGAATAGGAGGACAGATTTCTCCAAACGTGCGCCGGAGGTGACGGTATCGAGGCTGTACGATCCATCTGGTTGGATCGCTTTGTAAATCAGAACTCCTTCGGTGTAATCTCCTTCATATCGCTGAAAGTAGGATACACCAATCACCCCGTTAGAAGCTTCCCACACCCAGCTCTTGCTATGGCTATCATTCAGCCCATAGTGAATGACAACCGGCCAGCTACTCAACTCGGGACTGCTAAAAGCGTCCTCATTATCATGATCCTTGACAGCCGGTACGGAAGCTCGAACACTGCCGACTAATTCATTGCTTTTGGAAAACGAGTGTTCCCCTGCATTGATGTGACCATAAATAAGGATCAAGCTGGAAACCATAATAAGCGGACATTTCACTGCGAGTTCTCTCATTGGATCAAATATGTATTTTCTACGAATACTCAACTATAAACGTTTTAGACAGCGACTACGTTCAACTAGGTGTGATATACCGTACCCTGCGGGACTTTTGTGCAGACATTATAATATACCGCCGTGGTTCAGCCAAATCCGGACAAGTTTTTCCAGTTTTATGTGCAGAACGAATTCCTGGTGTGTCCAGTGGTAAATCGTCGATGTTTGCACGCCCAGGTGCTCGGCGATCTCAGGTGCTGTCAGTAGCTTTTCCATGATACCGGGGCACCATCTCACTGTTCCCCACTATCGCGTAAACCCCCACCGAGAGAAGAAACCGGAGTACCGGAGTGGTGTATGTGGAACCTTCAGAGCTCAGGCAGGCATATGAGATGCGTATTACGGCTCGAATTCACTGCCTTGGAACCTTGCCTCAATCTTCTCGGTCATGCTAATCACACCATTTCGCATGATTCTCCTCCAATCAGAGGCCCTTTTCAGGGTTTTGAGATTAGCGATTGTGTGATTAAATCTTGTAAGGCGTTGCCGCTTAATAAAAAAATACGCCGTCAGGGATTCGAACCCCGGACCCGCTGATTAAGAGTCAGCTGCTCTACCAACTGAGCTAACGGCGCATTGGTCTCACCAAATTCTTCTGCGACGGTTAGTATAAAACCGCTGGATAGAATCCGCAAGCCCTTTTCGAGCCCCGTTGACCCGTCTTGCCGAGCCCGGCCGGGCCTTCCGGCCGACCGCCCGGACAAGGCCGGGAACAATAATAGACCCCCTTTGTTCAGTAAGGCAATGTCAAACGGAAACTTTACAGCACAGGAGAGTACTATGCCGCATAGTCTACCGAAACTTCCGTACGCGTACGAGGCGCTGGAGCCGTATATCGACCAGGAAACAATGCAAATTCACCACACTCGGCACCACCAGGCCTACGTCGACAAACTTAACGCCGCCCTTCGGGCCTACCCGAACCTGGCAAAAAAGAGCGCCGAAGAATTGGTGGCCGGCTTGAACGACCTTCCCGATGATATCCGCGCAGCCGTTCGCAACCATGGCGGCGGACACGTTAATCACTCGTTTTTCTGGTCTCTTTTGAAAAAGGGTGTGGTTCCCAACGGCGAGCTCACGGTGGCTATCGTTGATAAGTTTGGCAGTCTCGATAGATTCAGAGAAGAGTTCGCCGCCGCCGCCGCCGGTGTTTTTGGCAGCGGCTGGGCCTGGCTGGTCGTCGGGAGCGACGGCCTCGAAATCATGACCACCGCCAACCAGGACTCCCCTCTGACGTTTGGGAAAAAGCCGATCCTGGGGGTCGATGTCTGGGAACACGCTTACTACCTCAAGTATCAGAACCGCCGCCCCGAGTACCTTAAGGCTTTCTTCCAGGTTATCGACTGGAACAAGGCAAACGAACTCTACCTAAAAGCCAGATAGACAGAACCAAGAGTTTGCCTATTATAGGAAAAGGCCGTCCGTCTTAGAAACGAGCGGTCTTTTTTTCTTCTCAGCCCGGTTATTTACCCCTGGCGGGTACGATGCAGATGAACTCAAAGTCCTCGTCGTATGGATTCCGGAACTGGTGCTTCGTGTTCGGCGGTACAAAGGCGAAATCGCGTTCGGACAACTCGTACACCTGGTCGGCGATTGTCAGGCGCCCTCTGCCCTTGATGACATAGTTGACATGCTCCCAGTCATGTTGATGGTGGGGTGTATATCCTTCGGGGCCGATGCGGAAAACCCTCATGGCATTTTCTTTCCAGCCCTGACCGGCGCCGATAACATTAGCTTTTACGACGTTTTTCACACCGTCCATGTTGACGTCTTCGAGCTGGATTTCACTGTATTTGACTGCCGGCATAATTCCTCCGTGGGTTTGCCGGGAATATATGCACAAACGCAGTGTGAGCCAAAAAGAAACCCGCTTCCTTTTCAAGAAACGGGTCACAGATAATTATCAATTATCGTTTTAGCGGCAGTCGCATTACTTTCTGGCGCGACGCTGGCGACGCGGCTTACTGCGACGGGGAGTCCGCCGAGTGGTGCTGGCACGCCACGTACGCTTGGTGGTACGACGAGCGGTGCGACGCCTCGGAGTCGACTGCGGTTTCCGGCGGCTGGTGGGCTTACGGAAGGCGTTACTGGCGCCCCGGTTGCCTTTCCAGACGGACGGATTGGCCTTGCGGATATGCAGGTCAACGGCTTTGTAGCGAATCGAGTAAACGGTACGGCCGAGCTGACGAGCAACCCAAGAGGTCTCGTAGTTCCGATAGTATTTCCGCATGAAGGCCATTTCTTCCCTGGTCCACGGACGGGAAACTTTGCGCCTGGAACTGCGGCGAGTCCAATTGCGACTGGTGGTTCTGGTACTTCTCCTTGGCATTGTTAACTCCTTGTTTGAGAAGTTGCAATTGCGGACATTGACCGAAGTCCAGTCAATGCCCTCCCTTAGTAAAACTTAGTCTTTAAATCGACACATTCTTAAAATACTTAATAACAAGTGCTTAACTATTTTAGCCGGAAAAAGACCGCCCTGATGCGATGCCGAATAAGCCGCCCAAGTGACACAATGGCGTACCAATGGTTTCGGGTCACCGTGATTTCCGACCGCGCTCGATAACGAAGTGTTGGCCAAAACCAGCACTCTTACCGTAAGTTGCTGTTGTATATGCCATTAGCGATGCCGACCCGAACCTCGAAACAGCCCCTGAAAGCGTGCCGTGGCAGTGGGTTTTCGACGGTCCGGGGGACTTTTTAATTGCTTGCCTTGAGGTGAAGCCGCCGGTAGATTATTCTCAGCCTTTACCGAAGTCAATAGTATGAAAAGAGAATACATTCTCATATCCCTGTTCTTTCTCATCACTGCCATCTTCTTCTATCTGTTCTATGAGATAATGGTGCCCTTCTTCGCGCCCATCTGCTGGGCGGCGGTGTTCGTTATCATCTTCTTCCCCTTGTATGAAAAGGTTCTGAAGAAAGTCAGAACCAGGGGAGTGGCCTCGCTTATTCTGTGCGTCTTCATAATTATCCTGATTATCGGGCCGCTCACATACCTTTTCGTGGCGCTTGTCAACGAGGCCGCCGACGCCGTGGCCAAGGTCAACGGCATGTACCGCAGCGGCGAGTTGGACAACATCCTGGCTTTCAATCTGCCGTGGGTTGACACCATGAAGGAGAAGTTGTCCCAGTACTACGATATCTCGAATATCAATCTGGACCAGATCATCAAAGACTCGATTGACAAGATCAGTGGGGTCATCTTCAGTCAGACGAGTTGGATCATCACCAACGGCACCAAGATGGTTTTCTACTTCTGTCTGATGGTTTTTACGATGTACTACTTCTTCAAGGACGGCGAGAGAATAATCCACAAAATCAAACGACTTATGCCGCTACCACAGGAGCAGGTCGACAAGGCCTTTACGCAACTTCGCGACGTCATCCAGGCGACCATGTACGGGGGCCTGGTAGTCGCCCTGATTCAGGGGGTACTGGGCGGACTGCTCTTTGTCATAATGGGCATTCCCTCCCCGGTTTTCTGGGGTGCGATCATGGCTTTCCTTGCCATCATCCCGTTTGTCGGCGCTTTTCTGGTGTACGTGCCGGCCGGCATCATCCTGTTTTTCGGCGGCTCGTATATCAAGGGCATTCTCGTCATAGCCATAGGCACCCTGGTTCTCAGTCAAAGCGATAATATTATCCGCCCCTATCTTATCTCCGGAAAAACCACGCTCCACCCGCTGATGCTGTTTTTCACCATCCTGGGCGGGATTTATCTGTTCGGACTTCTCGGTCTCATCATCGGACCATTGATCGCGGCGGTGTTCATCACCCTGTTGAATACGTTTGAGGTCAAGCTGCACCCCGAAGACCAGCCGCTGGCTGCCGACGCGTCGGACGAGGTCTGACAGCTACAGCAAAAGACCACCAGCACAGTGGTACTTATTCCCTCCAGGTTGACACGCCGGTGTAATCTGAGTGTTGCCACCCGGCCTCGGCTTCCATCGTTGGCTGTCGGCGGCGGGGCAACTTACTTCTTGTTATTCTCCAGAAAAGGGCTATATTGGCTATCGTTGAACTTGTAGGATTTTGTACACTAAAGAGGATTTATCCTCTTTTCTTTTTGTAAAGGTATGCTGGTAAGGAACCATGAAAGGTAAAAATGTTTTAGTGACGGGCGGCGCCGGGTTCTTGGGGTACCATCTGGCTCAGAATCTTATTCACCGCGAGGTGGCCTCGCTAACCATGAACGATATCGCCCCGTTTTTTGACAATGAGTACTCGTCCGATATCAACCTGGTAAACCAGGATGTGCGTGACCCCGAAGGGATGCACCGGCTCATCCGCGACAACAAGATAGACATCATAATTCACTGTGCGGCGGCCCTGCCGCTGTGGCCCAAGCCGGAGATATATTCCACCAACATACAGGGTGTCCGCAACACTCTGGAGCAGGCCAAAAAATGCAGCGTCGAGCGCGTGATTTTTATCAGCTCCACGGCTGTCTATGGCGTTCCGGAAAGGCACCCGCTTTACGAAGACGATCAACTCGAAGGGGTCGGAGCCTATGGCGAAACCAAGATTGAAGGCGAGAAGGTCTGCGCCGAGTTTCGCCGGATGGGCATGTGTGTGCCGGTGATCAGGCCCAAGACTTTTATCGGCACCGCCCGCCTCGGCGTTTTCCAGATTCTGTACGACTGGGTGGATTCCGGTAAGCGCATACCCATCATCGGCAAGGGGAACAATCTTTACCAACTGCTGGAGGTAACCGATCTGATCGAGGCTATCTGGCTGGCCGGAACAGCCCCTGCAGACGTCGCCAACGACATCTTCAATGTCGGGGCCCAGATGTATGACAAGGTCAAGATCGACGTGGGGGCTCTGTGCGATTATGCCGGCAGCGGCTCGAAGGTCATGCCCACGCCGGCGGCCCTGGTCAAACCGGCCCTGGCTATATTTGAGTTCATGAAAATCTCACCACTGTATAAGTGGGTTTACGGCACGGCGGACAAAGACTCCTACGTCTCCACCGAAAAGATTGAAAAAAAGCTGGGTTGGAAATCACAGTTCTCTAACCAGGACGCATTGACCACCTCGCACCGCTGGTACCTGGACCACAAAGAAGAACTGACCCATCAGAAAGCCGGCATCACCCATCGCGTCGGCTGGGATCAGGGAATACTCAGGTTCTTCAAGCGTTTCATGTAAGATCCAATTACAGATATGGCAAAAGAAAGGCAGGCCTATTGAGGCCTGCCTTTTTGTAGTCGTACACCGCGACCGGTATTCATTCTTTCTTGACCAGTAAATCGCCGCGGCTAAGATGCAGTTTCTCAAAACTGTCTACTGAAATGACATAGTACCAGTCGGCAAACCGCTGGTTGAGCCGGGCGGAAATTGTCTGGCCGGTCGCAACCTCTCGCCGCCAATTGTCATAGGCCTCCTGTTTGGCCTTGTTATCCCGGTCACGTTCAGTCAGCAGGCTGTCCGCTTTGCCCATGAAGTCCGTGTTGGCAGGTTTGGGCGGCTCCGGAGAGTTGCTCCTGTCAAACTCGGTAGTGACGAAAAGGTAGCGGTTCTCCGCCGGACCTTTTTTCTCAACCTCGCTTTCAGCGGCGCCGGCACTGACGGTCTCGCCCGTACCGTAAACCACTTCGCCGAAACGAAGGGTGTAGTTGACGCCCTCGTTAGTGCGGAACTGAAGTTCCCCTTCGTTGGACAACAACTGCCCGTCACGCGAGAAGTAGAATCCTTTGCTCTGCAGAGACCGGATGTCGGTCTGACCGACGGCCTGCTGTCCTTCTATGTTTTTCAGGCTCGCGGAAAGACCCTGAGGTTTGGGTCGCACACCCACGATTTTAAGTTCAGCCAGTGTTTTCAGCAGTGTTTTCATCGTGGCGGAATCGACCATTTGGCCGGACTTCATACCGTCGGCCTTCCAGGCGTCATCTTTGAGACGTAAGAGCAGGTTATCCCGCTGATCCACCCTCATGGTGCGCTCGTTTATCGAATAGTCTTTGAGTTCCACGCGCTCCACCTGGTTTTCCCTGACTTGCAGCACGTTGGTCTCAATCCAGTCTTCAAACCGGGTCGATAAATCGATAGCCATGCGTACGGCGTAGACCCTTTTCTGGTCGGGAACGCGCACGAAGCGGAATCCCTGGCGTCCCTCAACCTCGCTACCGACGATGAAGTCGGCCAGGACGGTGCCACCCTCATCTTTCAGGGTAACCCGCTTGCCCCGGCCGACGAGACCGGCCGCGTCGTCCAGCGGATCCACCACCCCCAGGGCTTCGTGATCGGCCACGTTGTCCGAGCGGAAATCATCTTTCTTTATGCCGATCACACCGGCGGCGGTTTTAGCCAGACGTTCCCGTCCATCGGCAGCGTAGTCGTGGTGGGACGGGATAGTCCAGTTGCCGGCGTCATTAACGACCTTGAATGGCTTGGGGGCGCCGGATTCCTGGTCGTAATCGATAACTTCCAGAACAGCCGCCTCGTTAGGATCGGCGAAATCGGGGAAAAAGGGCTCACCCTGATCCAGGAAGGCGTCCGGCGTAATCCGGTGGGGGGCCATCAGAAAGGCGACCACAGCCAGAACGACGGCCACGACGATGAATATAACAGTTTTTCGGTTTTCTTCCATGATCAGCTCCTTAACCTTCTGACGGCAGCGGCGCCCTCGCGTTCTCTGCGGCGTCGCCTGACAAATATCCACACTCCGATCGACAGCACCGGAATCGGCGGCAACAGTACCGCCATGGTTCTGATTCGGCTCTGGATTCGGCGAACGGCTTTTTCCATATTCTCGCGGCTGCGCTGTATGGTGGCTTCTTTTTTGGCCTCGATGTTGGAGCGCAGCACTTCGAAGCGGCGGTTTTCCACTTCCTGAAGATTGCGCGCCATGATCTGCTTGGCCTGATCATCGAGGTCCGTCCGGTTTCGCACCTCGGCCACTTTTTCATTAAGTCTGTTCTGGGCCTCGGTGAGCGCCTGCTGGGCCTCCTCTTCAGCTTGCTTTTCATCAGCCATGCGCCGCTCGATAAACTCGGCGGTCTGGGCTTCGACGGTTTCAAGGGTGCGATGTTTCACCCGCTTCTTGCGCAGTTCTATGAAGGAACTGTCGCCCACCAGCAGATCCATGCAGTTCAGGAAGAAAGTAACATTGTCGAAGTTGAAGCTGCCGACCGCCTGGCTTCGAATCTGGAAGAATTGTTCCGAAATGAAGTCGACATCAGCCACGACAACAGCGTCGACAGATCTCTGGCCGGATGATACGGCCAGAACGGAATCGGCAGGCATCTGACTGCCCTTGACCCGGGCCGCCAGGATATAGGCCTCGGGGCTGGGCACCCGCCGCGGGTTACGGTTGATGCCAAGTCCGAAAAAGCTTCGCTGTACCACCTCGTTCCAGTTCAACATTCCGGATGTCCGGCCGGTGCGGACCAGAGGGGTAAAAGCGAATTCCGGGACCGCCCCTTTGTACACGTAGCCGGGATAAATTGCCACCAGTTCCTGAAGTCCGGCACTGGCGCCGACCTCCTGGTTAAAGGCCTCGGCGCTCTCGTTGCCTTCGCCCACAAAGACAATCTCCGGAGGCAGCGATACCAGGTCCGGGTGGGGATTGTAAGCGTCCCAGACCAACTGGCCGGGATTCCAACTGACGCCGATGGCGTTCATCAATCCCCGAATGTTGCCCTTGGGTTCTTCGGGCTGGCTCTGGTTGCGCTGGAAGGGATTCATCTGGGCGCCGGCCGGTATCAACGGAGACAGGGATAAGTCAAAAGCCGGCACCGGGTCTACCAGAAGCAGGGTCGGGTGGCCCGCCAGCATATATTCCTGCAGGTTGTCCATCTGTGGCTGAGTCAGCGTCGACGGTTGCGCTACCAGGAGTCCATCCATCCGAGCGGTAATCGGCTCGTCGGCGGCGACCCGGATAACGTCGTACTGCTTGCGCAACTCCGCCACCACCGACCAGGGCGGCAGACTGCTCATCATCTGATAATCGAAGCCTCCGAAAAGCCGGGTCTTGGTGTCCAGGACCCCGATGGTTTTGCGCTGGGATTTGGCCGCCACCCGGATACTCCGTATAAGTTCATATTCGACCGGCAGGCCGCGATCGAAGAACGGTATGACTTCTTCGTTGGCGCCGCTGGCGAGGGCCACCCCCATGAAAACCTGTGATGTACTGGAACGGGCGCTTTCGGTTACCATAACCTCCCGGGGAAGAATTCCGAATTTCTCGCGGGCGTCCCGGGCCTCGTCGGTGAAGGGCTCGGTGTCATGAATCAGCACCTGCACCTTATCCCGCGCCATAGCCGAGATTTCCTGCAGCTTGCCGATGAGATTGGCCCGCGTCTCAACATAGGCGCGAGGAACCTCAGGACTGACAAAGGCCTGCACCAGGACGGGCCGGTCACCGGGTAGTTCGTCGAGCAACCGTTCCGTCTGGTCGGACAGAGAGTGCAACTGCTCGGCGGTAGCATCGGCCCGCAGAGCGCCGCGGCCCACAATTATGTTAAGACTTATCACGGCAACGACCAGCGCCAGCACTCGCGCGGCATGATGCAGCCAGAAGCGATAGCCGCCGGCTTTCAGCGGCCAGTGCCGACGACCGAGAAGAACAACATTTAAATAGAGCATGATCGCCGCCACCGAGACGAAGTACAGAAGAGCCGACAGGCTGATCACGCCCCGGGAAAAGTCGGCGAAGAAAGCATGCACCCCCAGGGGCGCCAGGAAGTCCTGCAAACCCTGGCTGACCACCCAGCGGGTCGAGTCTATAAACACGAAGAAGGCGCAGAAAAGGGCTCCCAGGATAAAGGCTATGGTGGCGTTGGCCGTGAACAACGAGGCCAGCATTCCCACCGCCAGAAGAGCCATCCCGATAAACCAGGCGCCCAGGTAATTGGCAAACATCAGGCCGATATCGGGACTGCCCAGCCAGAACAGCACCAGCACGTGGCTAAACGACAGTATCAGCGAAACCGTGTAGATTCCGAGCGTCGCGAAGAACTTGCCCAGCACGACCTCAAGATCCGTGGCCGGCAACGTCAAAAGCAACTCGTCGGTCCCCTGGTTGCGTTCGTTGGCCCAGATACCCATGGTCAAAGCCGGGATAAAAAACAGCAGAAGGTAAGGAAAGAAGCTGTTGAGCTGGTCAAGGTTGGCCAGGTTGTTGGCAAAAAACCGCTCCTGCCAGAAAGCCGCGGCGGCGCTCAGAAAGATGAACAGGGTGATAAAGACGTATCCGGAGGGATTGGAAAAATAAGAGCGCAGGTTGCTCTTGCAGATAACCATGATGATATTTTTGTCAAGCCTCATCGGTGCCCTCCTTTATCGCAGGCGCTGTCGAGCGGCCGTAGTCGGTCAATTCATAAAAGGCCTGCTCCAGCGAGACACCCTTTCGCAGATCGCCCGGCGAGCCGTCGAAGAGCAGTCCACCGTTATGGATAAACAGGACGCGGTCGGCTACGGCCTCAACTTCCTGGAGGATGTGCGTTGATATCATGATCGTCTTTGTTTCCCGCAACCGGCTGATGTTGTTGCGGAAATCGCGAATCTGGTTGGGGTCGAGACCCGCCGTCGGTTCATCCATAATCAGAACTTCAGGATCGTGCAGAAGGGCCTGGGCTACCCCGACCCGCTGGCAGTAACCCCGGGAGAGCTTGCCGATGGGTTTTTCCAGCACCTGCCGGATAGCCGTCTGTTCCACAACCGCTTCAATTCGGTCGGCCAGGCGCCGGCCGTTCAGGCCCCTGACGCCGCCGAAGAATCTCAACAACTCCACCGGCGTCATATCCTGGTACAGGGGGCCGTTTTCGGGCAAATAACCCAACCGTTGGGCGGCCCCGAGGCGGTTGGCCGTGATTTCCAGCCCGGCGACGTAGGCCGAGCCCTCACTGGCCGCCATAAATCCGCTGAGAATCTTCATGGTGGTCGATTTGCCGGCCCCGTTGGGACCCACAAACGCTACGATCTGACCCCTGGGTATTGAAAACGAGATGTCCTTGATGGCCACGAAAGCCCCGAAGTACTTGGTCAGTCCTCGTGCGGCTATCATGGCATCGGAAGAAATTCCGGTCATTCGTTTCACCTCACCTGGTTATATATTGTATCTATAATTCCTGTTTTCATATTCGAAGCGGAGCTAAAAATAGAACGCTGCCGCCCGGATGTCAATAGCCAACCGGCGGCGTGCTTCCATACAGGAGGTACCGGCTCGCCATTTTTCCGCCCGTAAATAATATTATAAAAGGAAAATCCGGGGAGGTTCCAGCCGGGGACAGCCACAGCCGCCCCGCCGGGGTTAGTTCTGGAGACTACTCTTTCGGGATGAGAACAAAGTCAATGTTCTCAACAATATCGCCGCCCTGGACGGAGCTTACCTGGAAGGTGCGGAAAGCAGGGTCCGAAGTGTATCCGTATCTCTGTAATATT
>CBFCYQ010000013.1:0-22650 GCA_965602205.1 uncultured bacterium
TCAAAACCCGCCAAAAGGCGCATCTCCGCCTGTCTGAAGTCGCCTCGTTTCCACTCCAGAACGCCATATGTGTAGAGAATGCTGATCACCAACTCATTGAGGTTCAGGTCAGCCGCGCTATCCCGGATTGAATCAAGCATCTTTTCGGCCTCTCGATATTTACCTTGCGAACCGAGCGCCCAGGCCTCAAGACGCCGGAAACCCAACTCGCCGACCCGGTCACCGCGGCTTGCCGCCTGGGTGACCCCTTGCCTGGCGAGTTCCATGACCCGGTCGACCTGGCCTAGAGCGTGCGCCACAACCGCCCGCTCATAGATAAGCTTCAAACCAGTCTGATCGATCGATGTCGACAGATCCAGTGCCGCTTCATAATAGAGGGCGGCATCACGGGGCCTGTTTAGAATCACCGCCAGGTCTCCCAACTGATGCAGAAGGGACATGCGCGACGGCACCGGTATACCGGACAGCGTCTCTTCATCTGCGGCAAAACCCTTCAGGCACAGAAACGCCTTCTGGTAGCTCTCGTTTTTTTGATACCTCGCGGCCCGCGCCAGACAGTGTTTCAACGACTCGGTAATCTCCTGACCGGCGACAGGAGTCGTGGTATCCTCGAGGGCGGCATAAGTCGCCTGCAATTGCTCGTCACTGGGCGAGAAGTGCCAGTAATCGCCATACCTTTCGAGAGTTGCGTTCCGGACAAGGTCCCTGAAAACCCGATAGGCTTTGAACCGATCTTTCTGCGCCACCCGCGCCAGTTCGCCGGTCAATTCTTCGCCGAGGCCCAGGACTTTGTTCTGCTCCAGCAAGGTCCCCTTCAGACCTTTCCGTTTTGTCCCCTTGCCTCTCCTGCTCTCCCTCAGTCTGGCAAGCAACTGCATGGTCAGCAGGGTTCTGTTGGCCGCTTGCAGAGCTGCCGCACCAATTATTTCTCTTCGAGAAAGGGCATCGATGAGAATGCGGGGACGAAGCAGAGCCTCGTGCCGAGTCAGATCCCCGGCAAGCATCCCGACCTTCCCCAGCATGGCACGCGAACGAGACGAGCCGGGCAGCGATTGGCCGGACTCAACACATTTCTCGAGAGTCTTGCC
This sequence comes from uncultured bacterium, assembly GCA_965602205.1. GTDB lineage: Bacteria > Zixibacteria > MSB-5A5 > GN15 > FEB-12 > DAOUUR01. The sequence continues at coordinate 1,089 of CBFCYQ010000013.1, forward strand.
TATGGAAAAAATGTCCACTTGCGGCGTCACTCGTTCATTGGCGAATATTTCCGGGGCAATGTGATCGGGCGTACCCAGGACCTTAGCATGAAGAGAAGAGCCGGTCCTGACCAGAAAATCAAGATCCACCAGGATTATTCCGGGACTCTTGCCCTTCAGGTTAATCATGAAATTGCTCAGCTTGAGATCGCAGTGAACCAGATCCAGACTGTGCAAATAGTCAATTACCAGACACATCTGAAGGAGCGTTGCGGGGAAATGATCCCAGAATAGACCGGGAGTCAACGACTGCCAAAAACTGTCATCGAGATAAGGATACTCAACATGCAGATTGCCATCTTCGACGTGCTTCTCTCTGGCAGTCAACACCTTGCGGCTTTTCAGCATTTGCTGGCACCGAAAAGAGCTATCGAGTATCAGCCGTGCGGTGTATGTGCCGAGCGATGAATCTCGGTTGAGCGTTTTCAGGAAGCACCTGTCACCGGTAGCAAGCCTGGTCGCCAACCATGATTGGCACAATTCGTTGTCCGACAACAGCTTTTCGAGCCTGAATTTTTTTGACGACGGTTCAGCCATGATAGTGCATATGCTGCGAATACTGCGCGTTTGAAAACCGTTCTTTTAGGACAACAATGGCTAACATCCCTGCCTCTAATGCAATATACTCAAAAACGGAACATTCCTGAACAACTTTGTGAAGATTTTATGATTCCCACTGCCGCAGTTTGGCAGTGAAGTGTGTGATATTGTAGAAAATGGTCGTCCAGCGCGCCCAAAAATGGAGGGGGGTATGATAATCAAAGAGGGCGGGGCGAGTCCAAAGTAGAGGGGGATAGGGAACTACCAAGGAAAACTCGCCCGGTCCCTCGTCTTAATCTATATCAATCACCGTTTCTTTATAACCCCAAGCCTCCCTCCCCGCCTTTAGGAACTTCTGGGTAACCCCCAAGCGCGGCTTTCGATGGTGTCCGCCGAGGCCGCATATGTGCATCCCACATTGCCAGCGCCCTGTTTTCCCGAGGTCCGTTGTCTCACTCGCAACCTGCATCATACCGAACCATCACGGTCGGCATATGCGGAGAGGCAGGGATTCGAACCCTGGATAGAACTATTCGCCCTATAACGGATTAGCAATCCGCCGCCTTCAGCCTCTCGGCCACCTCTCCGTCAGGCATATCGAATCTCACAGGGAATATATCGGAATCCAAGACAGTTATCAAGGATTTTTTAGCCCCCGCTTTGTCAATCTTCACCGGGTCGCCATTCGGCAAGGACGATCTGACTGCCTTCCAAAAGAAGTTTCCTGGTCTTTATCTCCTCGCTTATATCGCGGTAAATAATTCCGAAATGGACGCGAACGCCCGGGTACACCGCACCCTCGGCAACAATGCGGGCATCACGGAACTCACTCATTTTTTCTTCGAGGCGGCTTTTGGTCTTGTTCAAACCTTCCAGGGCGCCGGGCAAACTCTTCTGGAAATCCTCGAGTTTCTTCAGGGCGGCCTCTCTGCCCGGCGCCAGCTTGCCGTCCATTTGCAGCTTGTAAAGGGCAACCAGACTCTCTTTTACGCGCACACCGTCGGTCTCAAGGCGGCGGATCTCCCGCAGAGTCTTTCGATAATTGGTCATCAACTCCTCTTCGTAAGCCACCGCCACTACGGTAAGAGTGCCGGCGTCGGAGCCGAGAGTGGTGGCTCTGATCTCTTTGCCCGCATTAACCTCACCACCCATAATTTTCCCTCGGCGGCCCTTTACCCACACCCGTTCTCGGGCCGTGACCTTACAGTTGATCAACTCGCCCCCGACTACGACGTCGCGTCCGGCCTCAATGAGCTGCCCCACAGCATATTTAATTATGACGTTGCCGCCCGCCTTTATGTAGCCCTCGTCGCCGCTTCGGCAACCGCCCTTGACGACCACGTCGCCATTTGCTTCGATATTGCAGTTTTCGATGCTGCCAAGGATTTCGATGTTTCCTCCCGCTTTGACGGTAAATCCGGCCCGGACATCGCCGGTGACTCGCACGGAACCGACGCTGTCAATATTGCCAACACTGAAATCGACATCGCCGCTGATGATCGCAACGTCCTTGACCGCAATGTAACCGTGACTGAAGACAATCGCGCCATCAACGCTGGCTACCTGTTCGAGGCCGTCTGCGGATTCTCTGGTGTTCTCGCCATACTTGAAAGGAAAATCTCTTCCGCGGGCCGATGGGATTTCCTTGCCGCTGACACCTTTGCCGGGGACACCGGTCGTCGGTGGAGTTTTTCTGGCCAGGACCGAACCTTTCGTCACGTTTTGAATGAAATTCATGTCCCTGTAGTCAATCCGTCCATCCTTATCCTCGCGCGGTCGGATTTCATGTTCCGTATCGAAGAGATATTCAACGGCGGCGTCGTTTCCTCTCTGGGCCGGTTCTCCCTTGGCCACCTGGGTCGGGGTAGCGAATAATTTCTCCGCGAGAACTTTCTCAATAGCGGCGTGGTCAATGCCAAACACAACACCGGCTTTCTCCAGAGCCGCCGCCACCTCTTCCACCGAGATATCCGCCTCGTGGGGCTCGGGACGAGTCAAGGTCATGAATGCAGCCAGGTTGTCTTTGGTCGTGGTTACCCGAACGCGTTGCCTGGTAACGGACTCTTGAGTTTTCGCATCGGCCTCGGCCATCTACAATCCCTTATCAGTGCGGTCGATCATCCGGCTGGTGTTGGAGAGAATTCTCCAGTAGGCCCGTTCCACCACCAGGGAGATTTCATGACTCTTGAAAGGCTTTGTGACATATTCGTCGGCACCGAGCAAAAGAGCATCCTTGACGGTGTGGCTATCACCGTAAGCGGTCATAATTATGACCCCGATACGCGGATGCCGGCTCCTGACGGCCTTCAGAAGTTCAAACCCATCCATCCGCGGCATTTTTACGTCCGATATGATCAGGTCCATGGCTTCGGAGTCAAGCACCTCCAAGGCCTCGATCCCGTCTCGAGCGGTCTTGATCCGGTAGCCCTCACGGGACAGGATTTTGTCCAGGAGGTCTCTCATCATTTCTTCGTCATCGACGACCAGGATCGCGATGTCGTTTTTCATACCCTATCTCCACGCATCTGCAGACGCCGCGGCGTTCATCCTTCGGACGGACCCGATGTCTTTTTCAATCCCTCACGAGAGCGGACGTTATCTCGCTAAGGAAATGTTCCAGCATGACCGGTTTATACAACACCCGGCAGGCTCCCATGACTCCGGCCTCGTTCACGAGCTTTTCGGTGGCGTTGCCGGTTATGACCATGACCGGAACGTGCGGAGAGACATCCTGGATGGCCGACAGCACCTCCAGTCCGGACATTTCCGGCATGATCAAATCGAGGGTCACCAGGTCGTACCGTGTATTGTGTATTTTCTCCACGGCTTCGGCCCCATTCCTGGCCTGCTCCACCTCAAAAGCATCGGTCACTTTACAAAAATCCTGGAACACCTCGCGCACCCACTTCTCGTCGTCGACGACAAGTACCCGGAACGGTTGCCCGCGCTTCTGAACGGCCCGGGTCAACTTTGTGATATTTTCTGACGACATAGGTTCTCACCTTTGACATTGCCTGTTCAAGACCTGAACAAACGAGTTTTAGTTCGTATCGTCCTGTTTCCGTGTTCCGCGACTATAGGACAGGTTCACTCTCTGCCCCTGTTTATCCCCTCGACTCACAAAGCCGTTTCGGAACGCTCTTCACCCGGTTCCGAAATCCGACATGCGGTTCCCGGTTTCCTACAGTATATCGACTGCTCAGGTTCTTTTCTGCACTCATGACGAACCTGTCCAGCCGCTCCGCCGGGCTTCAAAGGCCGTCAGCTTACTCGTCCGGCCCGTGTAAGCGTCTGCATCACCCGTCGGCACTGGTCCAGAATCGACCGCAGTTTCATTTCCAGCAGGTCCTCGCCAATCTTTTTTGCGGCGACATCCCACGCCATCTTTTCCATATTCCTGGCGGCGTTGATAATCACCGCCAGGTCCTGGACGATCTTGACAGTACCGTTCACCAAACGGATGAAATCCGGTTCAAGCCGACTCAGGTCATCGGAGCGACTCTTGTTCTTGGCCAGATAGATAGCCAGGTTAAGCGCCAGAGTTTTCACCTCTTCATTCAAGGCATCTACCTGATTTATCAGATTGAGTTCCCGTTTTCGTTCGGCGTTAGCTGTCACGATCGCTCCAGTAGTTCTTTGATCTTTGCTTTTAACGGCCCCATGTCGGAGGACTTGACGATGTAGGCATCAGCCAGCCAGGACTGAAAGTCTGACTTGTAAGTGCTGTAAGCCGAATTCAATATCACTGCCAAATGGGGCGCCTGTTCGCGCATTTTGCTGAGAACCTCCAGGCCCGACAAATCAGGCATCTCGATATCGAGTACCACCAGGTCGAACGTATCGGCGCTGGTTTTTTCGATGGCCTCGCGGCCGGTCGCCGCCGTTTCCACCCGGTAACCGGACTGGCTCAGTGCTTTTTGATACAGCAGTCGTATCCGGTCGTCGTCGTCCACAACCAGTATCCGATTAGCCATCGGTTTCCTCCCTGACCAGGGGCAGTTCCACGTAAATCGAAGGCATTCCGCCGCCGTTGGCGGCGATACCGTAATTGCCGCCATGGTGCTTGATCGTCTCGCCGGCCACCATAATCACCAGCCGTTGGGATGCCTTGGTGTCGGTGAATACTTGTTTTAGCGTCCGCACCAGCCGTTCACGGACACCGCTGCCGCAGTCAAAGGTGACCACCATAACGGCCATGCCGGCACGGGATTCCGTCCGTACTTCGGCCGCGCCGGGAGGAATCAGGTCCTCGCCGACCAGCTTGAACATCTGATAAACGGCGTGCGATAACTGATCCCGGTTCCCGTAGACGGGCAGGGGCTCACCTGACCTGGACAGAGCCATCCGAATATTTGAGCGATGGAGTCTTCCCAGAAACAGCCCCAGGTTCTTCTCGACCAGATCCGAGAAGTCGAGTATCCCGTTGTCGCGCTGACTGGCTTTGTGGAAATCCAGTACATGATCCAGGACGGATTCCGTGCGTTTGGTTTCACTGGCAATTATGTTGAGATATTCGCGGGCATCGTCAGGTATATCCGACTTCAGCATGAGGTTGGCAAAGCCGCCAATTATGGTCAGCGGGTTTCGCAACTCGTGAGCAACGACCGAAGTCAGTTGCCCGATTATCGACATTTTCTCAATTCGAATTATCTGATCCTGGGATTCGGCAAGGAGGGCGTTGATACGCTCCAGTTCGGCGGCTCGCTCCCTTTGCTCGTCATAAAGCCGGGCCTTCTCCATAGCTACCGCGGCCTGGTTGGCTAGAAGCTGCAGCAACTGGGCCGAGTCATCGGAAATCTGCCGGTTAGTTATAATGTTATCGGCGGCCAGCAACCCCAACAGCTTTCCCTTGCTTTTCAGCGGCACCAGGACCACCCGGTTCGTGCCCAGACGAGCCAGAAATCGCTCAGTGGTATCATCGGCATCGGGCCGGTTTTCCAGATTCACCCAAGAACCTGACTTACAGACATCGGCGATAATCGAATCGCCGCCCAGGTCGAACTGCAAATCGGCAATCAACTCCGTCAGAGCCTCATTCCGGTGCTCGGCTGCACCCTCATAGCTGTTTAGAAGCTCGCGCAACGTCAACTGCATCGAATCCAGATTGCTCCAGATCCGGTCAGCCTCCTCGGCGCTGGACGGTCCCACGGCCAGATGACCGTGCAGACAATTGCCGTCGCTGTCGTACCACAACAGGAAAACACGATTGAATCCCAGACCCTGCGAAGCCGTCGCAGCCGTGAGAATGACTTTCAACACCTGGTCCAGTTCGTATGATGAGGACAGGGCTGCCGACACTTCGGAAAGTATCCTCAACTCCCCGAATGGCGAAGCCGAGCTTTTCAAACGGTCCTCGCACCCGCCCACATCCGCAACTATGCCCAGAATTCCCGCCGGATCCTCGCCGGATGGGACACAACATATGTTCAGGACCATGAAGCGGCCGTGGCTGTTGGTGCAGCTGACGCCGGTGCGGACAAAGCTCTCCCCATTTTCGAGCATGACCGCGACCTTGTCCGCCAGACCCGTCCCAAGAAACCGATCGACCCTGGTCACACGTAGATCTTCCCAGGCCGTGTGCTCATCCACGCCGAGAATGGCACCGGCCGTGTCATTGAATTTATCTATGTAGCCTTCCTGAGTGATGCGGAATAGACCAAGGCACAGCGCGTCCAGGCCCTTTTGCATCTCACTGCTGAGCAATCCTTTTACGTGCGGTTTCACATCTGTGTACATCTGCGCATCCATCTGTTTCACACGACCGCCGGTTGGTCCTCTTTGTCGCCTGACAGAGCAATCGCAAGCGAATGTATTTTTATCAGCTCATGATTGACCCGGCCCACTCTGACGGCCGCCTCTTCAATTCGTCGTAATCTTGACAGCGCTTTCTGGTTGGCGGCAACCTTCTCCAGAAGGAGACATTGCACGTTGCCGATAATCACGGAAAGCGGGTTGTTTATCTCGTGATTGATGCTGGCAGCCAGTTGGGCCACCTCTTTCATTTTGTTGAGACTCGCCAGACTTTTGCCGGCCTTTGCCAATTTCAATTCAGCCTTTGCCATCCGTGCGTTGAGGTCATCCAGTTCGTTCTGACAGGACATGCTTTCCACCGCCACCGCCAACTGGTCGGCTATGAGCATCATCAGAGAGACATCTTTCTGATCATAGGCCTGTTCTCTGAGGCATCCCAGGTTGATGACGCCCCGGACGGCGTCACGGGTAACCAGCGGCACAGACAGAAACGTGGCGTATTCGCCTTTAGAACGGTCGGAGCCGACGGCTGACCGGCCGGATATCAGCACCGGTTTCTGGTTTTCGGCCGTCCAGCCGGTGAGTCCGTCACCTTTACCCATTCTAATGAAGCCAACCGGCTCCACCCTGCCTCCCACGGCGGCCGCTTCTTCCAGATTATCGTTCCGCCTGTCAAGCAGGTAAAAAGAGGCCGCATCGTAGGGGACAATCCGTCGTATTTTTTGGAGTACTAGTTCAAAGGTCTCTCGATTGGTCGCTCGGCCGCGACAGAGGGCGGCCAACTCGCACACCAGCGCTATTGTCTCCCACGGGGACGGCCGGTCGCCGTGTTGACTGTTTGTGTTGCCGGCTTCTCCCACCTCAGCGACCCCGGGTGTACCTGGTGATTTTGTCGGTCAGGCGCCTGGCCAGTTTTTCTTCGAGACGGTCGAAGAACCTGATTTTCTGCGAAGCCGTGAGGTGAATACTGGGATCGTTGACGTCGTCATCCATGGCCGCCTGAAATATCTTCTTGCCCTTCTGTTTTACCTCAAACGGTTCGGCCAGAAGCAGCTTGCCTTTGCGCAGGTCGATGAAACGCAACTCGCCCTCAATAACGCCGACGGTCTCGTACCGATGAAAGACGAGCGGCACGTTGAACGTTTTCCGCCGTTCCAAGCGTTCACTGCCCACTATCACCAGCATCAGGTAATCCTGTCCGGTCTCCAGACCCCAGTCGACGAGGCTGTCGAGATTAAACCGGTCCTCGGGGAAGACGGGTATCCGCCCGGCCTGACCGTTGTGCGGCAGGGCGCGAATATTGGGTACCCGGGTGAGGTATTTCTGGAGCTTGGTTTCGAGTTTGGATTCGCTCCAGGCCAGGGGCGCCGCATCGACGCGAATGACAATGCCGTAACCGTTGATCCGTGCGGTAGCGGGCACCGCCGCGAAAATCGCCAGACCGACGATAATAAGCGGCAGCAGTTTGGCCAACGTTCGGATATTATACGGGCTGCTCATGGTATAGATACCTTTCCAGCACTTTCTGCACCGACTGATGAAAGTTGGCGACTTTTTCGGTAAGCAGTTCCATCTCGGCCGAAGTCAGCTTATCTTCGAGACGATTGTGGCTGATAAATTCGATGCCGGCCAGAGAACAATCATCCTCCGGGTCGCACCGTTTCACCAGACCCAGAACATTATCCAGAACCTCCACATCCTGCACGGTGAATTTCATCGACACGACATCGCCCTCGTTAAGGGGCTGGTCGCACTCAACGAGCAACCCACCGGCGGAGATGTTCAGGATGGTCCCGTGGATGACCGGGGCGTTCTCGCCCGGCCAGAAATTGCCGAAGACGTCCTTGATCTTGTTCAGCGACATGGGTGACGATATCTCCAGTCGGATGTAGCGCCGGTTGTTGTCTGTTTCTACTCTGAAGGGTTTGCTTGCCCGGATGCGATTCTGTTCCACATTCACGTCAGAGACGAATTTTAACTTGGACGTATCTTTCATGACTCTCTCCTATCAACGACTGCTGTCTTTTGACTGAATCAATGCGGTGACCTTCTCGTTCAGGTCGGCTCGCGTTCGGGCCGTGTACTGGAAAACCACCGACGGTAACCTTTGAATGGTCGAGACCGAGAAGAATTTTTCGCGCATCTCTTTTACGAGGAATTCGACGCCTATGTGAAAGTGTCCGTGTTCCCGGCGGTGACAGTGGCGCACCTGCCCCAACAGCAGGGATGGGAAAGGGATTTCTTCGACGTCCAGATTTATGAAGAGGTTTGTGCCGTTTTCGAGGAAGCCCGTGTACTCAAGGGCGGTGCCACCCCCGGAGATGTTCCTGGTGTCGGTAGCCACCCAGCGCAGGCGGTCGAGTTTCGAGGGATTGAAGGTGGTGATGGGCAGCACGGCCAGGTTTACACGGGTGTCGATATCGAGTCGGCTGAATCGCCGGCGCGCCAGCGGCACTACCTTGTCGTCCAATTCCAGAAGACAATTGCCCGAGCCGGTCCTCTTAAGGGCACCTCGGACCGAGACCCTCTGCCCCCGGTAATCGAACTGCACGAAGAGCCCCTGGCTGGTTACCAGATCGTCCACCTGCCCGGCGCTGCCGCTGCGCCCGATGGTTATCGAGCCGGTGCTGGCCGCCAGTATTTTGGTTTTGAGCGGTTTCCCGGGAAACTGCTCCGAGTACAGAGTAATCTCGCGACCGACCAGGGAGGACAGGTCCAGTCTGAAGGACTCGATCTGCGTTTTTTCGAGCGATTTGCCCTTATCCGCGTCTTTCATGTCTACAGTAACCCCTTTTTTCTCATTTCGACCTGATGATCAAAAACGAACCTGACCAGCTTGTTCTGAGCGGTGAGATCAAAGAATTGAACCGATTCCGGAAGCTTCCGGGATTCGGCGGCACTGAAATATCGTGAGAGATATTCGCTGCGTATGAATTCGATACCGCAGCCATAGATGTCGCCGTCGAGATGACAGCGGCGGCAGATACCGGCGATGGTCACCGGCAGTCCGATTTCGAGGAACAGTCTCGATTTGAGCAGCAGCAGACTGTCCTTGGGTATCTCCCGCGAGCCGCGCAGGAACATGCCCCCGCCGCTCAGGTTGCAGCTTCTGGCATCACGCCAGTGCAGTTTGGCGGTGCGGCAGGTGTCCTCGCGCCGCTTTTTGATGACGGCAAAAGTCACGTCCCGGAGAAGGTCAATACGGACAAACTGGCGTCTCTGGACGCGTTTGAGATACCGGGGCTTGCTCAGGAGAATAAGCTGTTCGCCCCTTATGGTTACCCTCTTTATCCTGGAGTAAAATCGATAAACAGCATCCCTCCTGGTGATGAAGACTCTCACTTCGGCGCTGGACCTCAGGCGTGTCGCTCCCTCGACGAACTCCGGGTTGCTGACGATAAGCCCTTCCTCGATAAAATCCTCAATTCTGGCCATGTACCGGCCGCATTCATTCCCGTCGCCGATGACGATCTCGATTTTTTCCCACACTCTCAGTGGTTGACGGGATTGCGGTAAGGCGATCTGCACTGTCCGATTCCTTTCGCTCCTAAGCCGACTTCATAGCCGCCAGATTAGAACGTCCCTGCTCAATAGCCAACTCCAGGATTTTGCGAGCCAGGGCCGTCCGGGACTGGTCACGGCGGTTTTCGTAAATGAATTCCTGACCGAGTTTGATCGTGCTGTTGAAGTACTGCTTGGCGCCGTCGTAGTCCCCGATACGCCGTGACAACTCGGCAATCAGGTAGGCCGCCTGAATCTGTTGGTTGCCGGGCGCGATATCGCGGCCGTTGGTAAAAGCTTCCTTGTAGTAGTGGGCCGCTCTCTGAAGCGCCTCTCGTTCGTTGACGACAATCCCGTCCCAGCTCTTCCTGAGATCGATAAGGAACTCGGCAAAGCTGGCGTGGCTGCCGAAGGAAGCTATGCCGGCGCCGTCTTCCCCTATGGTCAGTGACTTGTACTCGTTAACCAGATCGCTGATATCACCGATATCCTTCTCACACCTGGACAGGGAATCACCGAGAGTGCTCATCCCGCTCTGAAAGCGATCGCGGTATGGCAACACCTGTGATTTCATATCAGAGGATATCTCTTCGGAATCGAAGTGACCGGTTACGTATCGGTGGAAGCCAGCGGTGTTCTCCTTGAAATTAGCCAGCGAGTTTTTGACCGACTCGAAGTTCTTGTCCAGCTCCAGAAACAGGCCCGTCAGGAAGGTAACGTTGGGATTCTCACCGCTGTTCAAATGACGGAAGACCCAGCCGATCCTGACGTAGAAGCGGCCAAGGTCCAGCCGGCTGCAATGCTCGTTGAAGCTTTCATCGAGAACAGCCAGATGCAGCTTGACGATAGCCGACTCGTTGGGAAAATTGTGCAGGTCGATACTGCTGCCAAGCCTTCGTATGACCGAGTCGGCGGCCGCCAGTTTTTCCAGGTGCCGCTCTTTAACAGTCTTCAGGCGATAGGTCTTGAAGGTCGTATCGCTTTTCCAATCTTTGAACTTGTTGGTGAATTCCCGCGTGTAGTAGCAGTTGGAGCAGGTGGCCGTAAAGAAGACCAGGGGATTGTAGGCCTGGTACCTGGGGTTCTTCCATTCGATCCCGCTGGGGCCGAAATCGGTATCACGTCCCCTCTCCTTGTAGGCGCCCACCCGCACGGTTTCGAACTCGTTGATGGTCTTGCAGATGGGACACTCTACTTTCGAGAGAAAGAAAGGGTTATCGTTGGACATGTTTATATCTCCAGTGTTTCTTCAACTATTGGTCATGACTCAAAAGGGCCAATTCCGCGTCGCTAACGGGCAAAAGGTCCTTGATCTGGTGATTCGGAGTACCGGCCTTGACCATTTCCCGGGCCAGTCGAATTACCTCCGAGCGGTCACGCCGCCTGCCGCCGTTACGGGATTCTCCCGCCGTCGACACCGCGTCTTTCTGCCGTTCCTCGTTTCCCAGCCTGACGAACTGAGCACCCGGCCTGCCCCGGCCGGAATCGGAAACATCGCTAGCGGCAGGGACGGCCGCCGCGACTGCCGGCGTTGGCGCCGCCGTCCGGCTCCCGCCCCGGAACAGGCGATAGATAACTACCGAAAAAGCTCCCGCCGCCAGATAACCAAGGGCGTTGATGGCAACATCCGTCAGTAACTCGATTGAAATATCCATTTTCAACCTCACTTTTCACTAGGCCTTCAGATCGACGTGCTCGCCGGGCTCACCCGCGGCGGCCGCATCATCGGCGCCGGCCGATATGCTTTCATCTGAAGGTTCATCCTGTTCGCTGGATTCATGTTTATGTTCACGGCTGTCTTCTCCTATTTCCAGCCTGTCTTTTGACTTCCTCTTTTTCTCCTCCAGCTCCTCTTTCATTTTTTCTTTCAGAGCCTTGGAAAAACCGTTCCGATCTTTTTCCGGGTCCGATCTTACAACCGGTTTCAGTTTGTCAGTTGTCGGGGCCTTGGATGAATTATCCGGTATTTCAATAGGGTCTACCATCCGCCAGCCTCCTCTTTTGCGACCCGCGCTAACCTGTCAAGGCGAACTTCTCCCTGACCATTCCGCGCAGTTTCAAGACAGCGCGGGTGTGTATCTGTGATACTCTTGATTCCGAGATCGACATGACCGCGCCGATCTCCTTCAAAGTCAATTCTTCATAGTAATACAGTGCCACCACGAGCTTTTCCTGCTGGGTCAGGCGGTCGATGGCTACCACCAGGAAGGAGCGCAACTCGTCCTTTTCAATCTCTCCCAGGATGCTGTGCACGGACCGGTCAACCACCGTTTCAATGCGCGGCACCTGACGGTTGTCATCCTCGCGGTAAATAACTTCGTCGAGCGACAGAATACCGGTGCCGGAAACATCGTCCAGGGCGGTATAAAGTTCTTCGACGCTGATCTTCATGTGTTTGGCCAATTCCTCTTTTTCGGGCGGACGACCCAGCTCGTTCTCCAGGTTGACGAAGCTGCGTTCGATTTCCCGCGACTTGGCCCGGGTTGAGCGCGGGACCCAGTCCAGCGCCCTGAGTTCATCGAGGATGGCGCCCCTGATCCGGGGTACCGCGTACGTTTCAAACTTCACACCCCGGTCCGGGTCGAAGTTGCCGAAGGCCTCAATGAGCCCGATAACGCCGGTATTGACCAGGTCGGACAACTCCACTGAGCGCGGGAAATTCATGGCCATTCGGGCCGCGACATTGCGCACCAGGGGAATGTACTTGTTAAGCAGCTTCTGCCTTATCTCCGGCGTTTGGAACTTACGGTATCGTGACCAGTCCCGTTTACTGACTTCCCATTTCGTGACTCTTCTGGTTCTGGCCGTGATCACTTTTTCTTTCACGGCCTCCAGTTTTGGTTTCCTTCCGCGTTTTTTCGGCTCGACTGTAGTAGTGCTAATCATATGTCTGCTATTCCCTTATATCGGCCAATGCCTTGTTATTATTTATCTCTCTCTGGGTGGTATTGTTTATCCGGCCTGCCGGGCCGTTCTGATCCCCTCTCAGCCCCGCGCATAAAGCCCTAAGTCTTTGTACCGCCTGTGAATTCGAGTCAATTTCAAGGATGGGTTTTTGTGAGGCGATACTCCGGCGGTACAGGTCGTCCTCGAACAGGTATCCGATGAACGGAGGAACCTGTCCCAGGAATTTTTCGGTCAGGGCCAGGAACTTGTTCTGAATATACTCGGCATCTTCGACCGCCATGGCACGGTTCAGCAAAAGGCGGCAGTCTATGTTCGAGTTGGCCTCCAACAGGGTCTTGAACAGACCGTAGCAGTTGGATATCGAGGTCAACTCGGGCACGAGGACGAGGACATTGATGTCCGAACCATGGGCCATGACCGTCGCCGCGCTCGAAATGCCGGAACTGTGGTCAACCAGGATGAAGTCGTACTGGCCACCCTGTTCCCGGAGCCGTTTCACGGCTGTCGCCGAGGTGGTGACATCGGCCTGATCTACGGCCGGGCCATTCCACATCGAGGCCATGATGTCCAGGTTGCAGCCCGCTTCCGTGACGGCCTCCCTCAAAGGCACGTGGCCGCCCATAAAATGGCCAATGCCATATTCGCAGCATCGGTTGGCCAGGATGTGAACGTTGCCCGCGGTGAAGTCGGCGTCGACCAGCAGCACCTTGCGGCCGCCTGCCGCGGCCAGTATGGTGGCGGCATTAAAGGACAGAACTGATTTGCCCACACCACCTTTGCCCGACAAGAAAGAGATCACTCTCGGCCCGTCGCTGAGCGGTCGGCCCGCCTGGTCTGGTTTGTGAGCGAATTTACTCAAGGCTCACCTCCGCCTGTAGCAGCAGGCGCGCCAGCTTGTCGGGATCCGGGACACGAACGTCGCCCAGACCGCCGGGACTGTCGGTAAAAAAGCCGACCTTCAAACCGCTGCACTGGGCGGCGGCAATAACCGAACCTTGACGGTTGGTAAGGTCAGTCATCGTAATGGCGATATGGGTCGGGTTGAGGGGCTTGATCCATCGAGCGAATTCGGCTATATCATCAGATCGCGTCAGGGCCGAGTAAACCGCCAGGCGGTGCGTCGGCCGGGCGCGTTCAATCCTGGCCGTCAGCGCCTGGAGTTTCTCGCGGTCACGAGGCAGCGCCGGTGAGTCAATGAGCGTGATGGCCTGGTCGTCGCCAGGTGCACCCTGCTCCGGTTTGGACGCGTCCGCGACCTCGATTCCCAGCAATTCGCCGTAGCTGCATATCTCGTCGATGGCTCCGATTTTGATATCATCCAGGGTCACCAGCTTGACCGTACGCTTCTGCCGGGCCACCAGGCGGGCGGCCACCTTGCCCATAACCGAGGATTTGCCGGCTCCAGCCGGACCGGTAAAAAGCACTCGGTCGCCCGGATGAAATCCCAGGTCGGGCTGCATCATGCTTGACAGGCAACCGACCAGGTGTTCCCGGGCGAGGGTCAGGCAATCGGCGTCTTCATGGTAGCCGTCGGCCATCGCGGCCAGGAGCGACTCCAAAAATTCCTCAGGAACGTCGGCCTCTCTCAATCGGCGACTGATATCCTTGAAAGGCGCGTAGCGTTCGCCCTCAATGGTGCGCTCCAGACCGAGCGAGAACATCCTCCCCAGCATGCTCTCTATCCTGCCGATTCTGTCGAGCAGATCGTTTTCGCCGCCGCTTTCGATGCGGGCCGCCGGAGGCGATTCCGCAACAACCGCCGGAGACGTCACCGAAGTCTCCAACCTCGATTGCGTGCCATTGGGCAGCGCCGCCGAGGCCTGGGCCACTGATGGTTTGTCGAGACAGGCCGTAACTTCCATCTGTCGGCCGCCGACCTGATCGGATATTTCTCGAGTCTTGAGAACAATGGCATCCCCCCCCATTTCCTGGCGAACCTTTTTGAGGGCTGACGCTGCCGTGTCTGCTGTAAATGTTTTAATTATCATCTTGCAACCTCACCATGCCTGTGGACACGATCTCCACTTCCGGCAGAATTTCGTTGTACGAGACAATGGCCATCTGCGGGTGCGACGCCTCGATCAGCCGCCGCAAGGCAAGTCTTATATTGGGTGAGCAGATGCAGAGCGGAGGGTGCCCGCCGGCCTGCATCAACTCGACTTGTTTTCCGATTTTTTCCAGGAGCTTTTCGGCCAGGATCGGTTCCAGAACGAGCATGAGCCCCTGTTTAGTGTTCTGGATAGCCTCGCCCAGTTGCTGTTCGAGAGTGGGATCCAGCGTGAAGACACTGATGCGCCCCTCCCTGTCCTTGTAAAGATCAGTGATCTGCCGCTTCAGGGACATCCGGGCATACTCGGCCAAAACATCGGTCTCGCTGGTGGCTCCGATATAGTCAGATACCGTCTCCAGAATCGTCGCCAGGTCACGGACGGGGACCCGTTCTTTGAGCAGTGATTGCAGAACCTTTTGCAGGCTGCCCAGCGGCACCACTTCCGGCACCACCGCTTCCACCAGTGCCGGATAATCTTCCTTGAGGGTGTCGATAAGGTGCTGGATATCCTGGCGCGAGAGAATTTCCGCCGCCGAGGCGCGAATCGTCTCGGTCAGATGCGTGGCCAGAACCGCCGAGGGTTCGACCACGGTGTAGTTCTTGGCTTCAGCAATTTCTTTCAAATTGGGGATTATCCAGGTCGCCGGAAGGTCGAAGGCGGGTTCCTTGGTCTCAAACCCGTCCAGCTTATCTTCCACGTAGCCGGGGTTTATGGCCAGCACGTGATCCACCATCAACTCGTAGCCGGCTACCCGCACTCCCTTGACCTTCAACTGGTACTCGTTTGGACGGAGCTGTACGTTGTCGCGAATACGAATAGGCGGCACGATTACGCCCATCTCGGCGGCCAGTTGTTTGCGAATGGTGCCGATGCGGTTCAGCAGATCGCCTCCCTGCTTGGCGTCGACCAGCGGGATCAACCCGTAACCGATCTCCAGACCGAGCGTATCCACCTTGAGCAGGTCCTCGGTCCGCTCCTCCGGCTCCACCTGCGTGGCGGCCTGCTGCGCCGCGGCCGCTTCCGCCTGTTGCTTTTTCTTGTGGACCTCTTTGGTCATGTAGCCGATACTGCCGACCGTCAGGCCCAGCATTATAAAGGTCAGGGTGGGCATGCCCGGCACCAGTCCGAACAGAACCAGCACGGCCGCCGTCACCAGTATGGCGCGCGGCTGACGCGTGAGCTGATTGGCCAGGTCGGAACCCATGTTGGAGGTCGAGGCCGCCCGCGTGACAATGATGCCCGACGCCGTCGACACCAGCAGAGCCGGTATCTGCGTGACGAGACCGTCACCGATCGATAAGAGCGAATAGGTTCGCAGGGCATCTCCCAGAGACATCCCGTTGATAGCGAGACCTATGACAAAACCGCCGATGATATTGATGAGCGTTATCAGTATTCCTGCAATAGCGTCGCCGCGCACGAACTTCGAAGCACCGTCCATGGCACCGTAAAAATCCGCCTCGCGGGCTATCTCCTGACGGCGATCGCGAGCTTCCTGGTCGGTGATAATGCCGGCGTTGAGGTCAGCGTCAATGGCCATCTGCTTGCCGGGCATGGCATCGAGTGTGAAACGGGCCGCGACTTCGGAGATACGCCCCGCGCCCTTGGTGATGACCACAAACTGAATTATTACGAGAATGACGAAGACAATGAAGCCCACGACATAATTGCCCTGGACCACGAAGTTACCAAACGAGTTGATGACCTCACCGGCGTACGCCTGCCCGAGAATAAGGCGGGTTGAAGCTACGTTCAGCGACAAACGCATCAATGTCACGATCAGCAGCATGCCCGGAAAGACCGAGAGATCCAGCGGATGTCTGACATACAGGGTGGTTAGCAACACTACCAGGGAAAAGGTAATGTTGAAGGCCAGCGCAAAGTCCAGCAGGGAGGTCGGAAGAGGGATTACCAGTACGGTGATAATGCCGACTACCGCCACCGCCAGGACGATGTCCGACCGGGAGGTCAGTTTTTCCAGAATAGTGCTGTCTGTCGTCAGTGGCGTCATTTTATCTCACTACCTTGTTTTTCAAGCGATAGACATAGGCCAGCACCTCGGCCACGGCGCGGTAGAGATTGGCGGGCACCATCTGGCCGATATCGCACATCTTGAAGAGCGCCCGTGCCAGGGGTCTGTCTTCGACTATGGGGATGTTATGCTTTATGGCGATGTCCCTGATCATCTGCGCGATCAGCCGTTCACCCTTGGCGACCACTACCGGCGCCGTCATCTCTTCCTGATCGTAGCGCAGGGCCACCGCTATCTGGGTCGGGTTGGTGATAACCACGTCGGCCGTGGGGATTTCCTGCATCATGCGATGGCGGGACATTTCGCGCTGGAGTTGCCGTGTGCGCGACTTGATCAGCGGGTCACCCTCGGTGTCCTTGTACTCGTCTTTTAACTCTTTCTTGGACATGCGGATTGATTTCTCGTAGTCGTAGCGCTGAAAGAGAAAGTCGAGCACGGCGATGATGAAGATGACGGCGCCGATTTTCAGGGCCAGCAACAGTGACAGTCGACCCATCGAGGCCGCCACTGCGGTGACAGTCATGTCGGGCAGGCTGAAGAAGGACGGGAAATCACTGCTGATAGCCTTGTAGGCCACCAACCCGATAACGACCAGCTTGAGAATGTTCTTGATGCCGTCGACGAGCGACTTGACGGAGACGAGTCGCTTCAGCCCTTTGGTGATGTCCAGTTTTTCGAACTTCGGTTCCAGTGCTTTGGGTGTAATCTTGAATCCGACCTGAGCCACATTGATGCCGACGGCGATGACCACCATCACGGCGAACACCGGCGTCAGAATCAGAAAGAACTTGGCCATGCTGTCGGTAAAGATGCTGGTGAAGGTCGGGTCGGAGGTGGCCATAAACGGCGCGTTGGACATCGTGTGAGCCATCAGTTGCTTTATTTGTCCGGCCAGCGAAGGCCCCAGCATAAACAATGTCAAAAAGCCCAGCACGATCACGGCTGCCGAATTGAGTTCGACCGACTTGGCTACCCGGCCTTCTTCACGGGCTTTCTCCCGTCGCCGGGAGGTTGCCTTCTCTGTCCTTTCCTGGAAATCCTGGTCAGCCATTTGCGTTTATGCCTTCCCCATGGACAGAAACATTATTTTCAATTCCTGGTCGAGATAGACGACCGACTTCTCGAGCACGTAGGACACCATGGGCAGTGATATGGCCATCACAACCAGCCCCACGGCAATCTTGATGGGGAATCCGACAAAGAAGACGTTCATCGTCGGCATCGTCTTGGCGATGGTGCCAAGCGCCACGTCGGTCAAAAAGAGAGTTATCATCACCGGGGCGGCAATCTTGATAGCCACCACGAACACGTAGGCCGTATACTTGATAATCAACTCGCCGACGCCGCCGGCAATACTGACACCACCCGGCGGGATCACCAGGTAACTGTCGACAAAAGCGCTTATCACCATATGATGACCATTGATGGTGATGAAAATCAGGGTGGCCACCAGGAACCAGAAACGCCCCAGCAACGAGACCTGGCCGGCCATCACCGGATCGAACTCGGTCGCGATAGCCAGACCGATCTGGTAACCGATCATCGAGCCGGCCGTCTGCGCCCCGTAGAAGATGATCTGGAAAAACAGGCCGATGACGAAACCGACCATTATCTCTTTGAGCGCCAGTCCGGCCAACTGCCACAGCGATTGCGCCTCGGGCAATTCAACCGGCTGCAGGACGCTCACAAGGATCAGCGCCAACAGAATCATCAGGCCAATCTTGACCAGGGCGGGAAACGACTTGTGACTCCATACCGGGGCAATCAGAAATATCCCGGACAAACGTAAAACGATTACGAGGAGTAACTGGAGCTTGTCGGCGGTATAGTTGATGAAGTCGAACAACGTCCCAATTCCTACAATTCGGGTTAATCGACTTTTCTTATTTCAAACCGTGTGCCAGAATGAAACGGTTGCGAGGATTTCTTAATGGGTTGATTGGCAAGGCCTTACAGAAGGCCGTGGAGATGGCCGCCGCTATTTGTCAGCGGCCTGAGGAAAAATTTACCAGCGCTGTGGGAAAATGGTTCAATTGATCGCTCGGCAAGCATCATAGCCTTCTTACCCGGCCAGTTGCGGAATCATCTCGAACAGGTGGCGCGTAAAGTCGGTGGCCATGCTGATCATCCATGGCAGAAAAATCAACAAAGCCAGCGCCATCGCGAGAATCTTGGGGACAAAAGTCAGCGTCATCTCGTTGATCTGAGTGACGGCCTGGAATATGGATATCACCAGGCCGACGATCAGCCCGAACAATAACATCGGCCCGGCAATCATGACGGTCAGAATCAAGGCCTCACGCCCTATCGCTACAACCATCTGCGGTGTCATTTTTCGACTCCCTTGCTATACGTGAAATGATTCCACCAGCGACTTGACCAGCAAGTACCAGCCGTCAACCAACACGAAAAGCAGTATCTTGAACGGCAGCGACACGATGATCGGTGGCAGCATCATCATACCCATCGACATTAAGACCGAGGCCACAACCATGTCTATCACCAGAAAAGGCACGAACAGCACAAAGGCTATCTGGAAGGCCGTGCGCAACTCGGATATGACAAATCCCGGGACGAGCACGTGCAGGGGAATGTCGTCGGCGTTTTGCGGCTGCTCTATTTTGGCGATGTTGACGAAGAGGGCCAGGTCTTTTTCTCTGGTCTGGGCCAGCATGAATTTTCGAAACGGCGCTACGGCCGTGTCGAACGCCTCTTCCTTGCTGATCTGTTGGTCCAGATACGGTTTGATGCCCTCGTTGTACGATTTATTGACCACGGGCGACATCACGAAGAAGGTCAGTATCAGGGCCAGCGCCAGAAGCAGCTGGTTGGGCGGCATCTGGTGAATGCCCATGGCATGCCTCAGAAACGAAAAGACGATCGTGAAGCGCACGAACGATGTTACCATTATGATAATCGATGGCGCCAGTGCGAGGACGGTCAGGAGAACCACTATCTGCAGGGTCGTGGACAAATCCGCCGGTTCGGTGGCTTCGCCAACCTGCACCGATACCTTGGGAAGGGTTTGCGCGCTGACATCCGCAGCTAAGAGCATGAGGGCGCCAAGCGCCAGAGAGATTTTACCGGCTAGTGCTTTCATATCCTATATGTTTCTGCAATCGAATCGCAACGTCCCTGTCGCGAATCTGATGTTTCAGTCTGTGCCGTTCACTCGGGCCTGCCGGCCAGTACCGCCCGATTCCGTGCCGGGCTCAGGCTTCTCATCTTCTGTGAAGCGGCGCTTAACATTTTTATAAAACTGTAGCTTTCTCTTTCGACATTTTCGCGAGCCGTGATCTCGGCGGTCTGGTCTGCATCCAGTTCCGCCAGCACCGATATGGCACCGTCAGTGATGCCCACCAGGACCGCTTTATCGGCCACCCGAATCAGCGAGACGGTCTTTTTGGGGCCGACGTAGGTCGTTTCCAGAACCTCCAGGACACTGTTCTGGCGGTTGCCCGTGTAGCGCCGCCCCATAGTCCTCTTGAGCAGAAATATTCCCGCATATATGCAAAGGACCACAACTATCAGGGCGCTGAACATTTTGAGCAGGGAGGGAACGGCCGAGGTTGCCATCGCCGACGTAAGGTTATCTTCTGTCGCCGTTGCTTGCGCCTGGTTTTCCTGCAGCACGGGCACCGCCGTTCGGTCGGCCGTCACCGGGTCGGTGTTGATAAACAACAACCCCAGAAGCGCCAGGCCGAGAATGGCGGCCATCGCCGCAATTCGCCTGCGGTTCGCTTTAATGCTCTTCGGCAATACTTCTCAACCTTTCTTCCGGCGTCATCAGCTGGGTGATGCGCACCCCGAAGTTTTCGTCGATGACGACGACCTCACCTTTGGCGACGGCTTTATAGTTGACCAGGACATCAACCGGCTCACCGGCCAATTTACTGAGTTCGACCACCGACCCCGGCCCCAGCGAGAGTATATCCGAGATCGACAACCGCGTACGCCCCAGTTCGATCGACACCGGCAGGTTGACATCCATCAGAAGATCGATATTGCGGGGTGTCGGCCTTTCGGCTGGTTCCGAAAGATGTTGAAATTCCGCGCGGGAAGCCTTGGCCGAACCGAAGTTTATCTCCTCGGGGGAAGTCTGCGGGTTCTCCTGGGGAAGATCCTCGAGCATCGCCAGCATCTCGGCCTCAGCATCGGCCTCCGGCGCATCCTTTCCGGTGGTTGAGGCAGGACCGGACGCATCAGCAGCATCGGCGGCGGATGGGTCTGACTCGGAAGGCGCTTCGTCGACGGCTACCTCACCTTCGCCGGTAGGGGTCCCGGCAGGGGACTCGGCGAAAGCGGCGGCGTCGGACTGATCTGCCTCGGGGCCGGGCGGGGCTTCCTGCTCGGGGGAAACATCGCCTTGCTGACTGTCGGCGTTCTCCTCCTGCTGGCCGTTAGCCTGTTGCAGATCTTTTTCGTCTGTCATATGTCAATTCTCCTCTAAAAGGCCTTCGCAAACACTGATGACCTGGAATGATTTCTTCTTTCCGGAAAGGCCTGGTTTGGCCACGAATTTCTTGCGCTTATTGACGAAAACATCCATCGGCTGACTGATCTTTTTCTCCGATGGGATAATGTCACCGATTTTCATCTGCAGGAAGTCCTTCATCCTGATATCCGTGTCGAGCAGAACCGCCGAAAGCTCGGCGTCCACGGACTGCAGGTTCCGCTGGTTCACCGACCGGTCGGCTTCGAGATTTTTCTTCTTGGTGGAATCAATCCAGTTCTGTCCGGA
>CBFCYQ010000014.1:0-22341 GCA_965602205.1 uncultured bacterium
TCGTCGCCCGCCAATGGATTCGCCACCGCTCGGCCAGTGTCAACGAGTACTCGGGCCGCTATTCAATCATGAAAGAGGAATTTTATCTTCCCAGGCCGGAAGACATCCGCTACCAGTCGGCCGTTAATAAGCAGGGGCGCTCCGATGAAGAGGTCCCCGACGAAACCAAGGCAAAACTGCTCGACTACCTGGTCGGCTCCCAGAAAGAAGCCTATGAGGCCTACTCCGATTATGTCGAGCAGGGACTGGCGCGCGAGTTGGCCAGGATCAACCTGCCGCTGTCGCTGTATACCGAATGGTACTGGAAGATCGACTTGCACAATCTCTTTCACTTCTTGCGCCTGCGCATGGATGTGCACGCTCAGAAGGAGATCCGCGAATACGCGGTGGTGATGGCCGACATCGTTAAAACGGTTTGCCCGATGTCGTACGAGGCTTTTTTGGATTATTCGGTCAATTCCGTTCAGTTCTCGGCGGTAGAATTGCGCGCCGTCAAAGACCGGCTGGCCGATATCTCTCTGGACCAGGAAGAACTGGTAAAACGGGGTCTTTCTAAACGGGAAGCCGCGGAATTCCTTGAAAAACTCAGGAAGATACGAGAATTATAGGCCGGTTTCGTGAATACAAAGGGGTCCGGGCCGGTAAGCAGATGTAGATAGAACCACACTGTTAGAATACTTGGACGGGCAGGTTCGTCAACCTCACAGTCGGGCAGACCTTAAGTTGATGAGGCAATATCGTGAAGAGGCTTTACAGATCCATTACTGACAGAAAAATCGCGGGTGTTTGCGGTGGGCTGGGTGAATATTTCGAAATCGACCCGAGCCTGATGCGGGTGCTGGCCGTGGCTTTTGTTTTGGCCGGAGGGTCCGGTCTGCTGGCCTATATCCTGGCCTGGATTATAGTCCCCGAAGCCCCGGCGAGGCCGTCCGGGCCAGTCGATTCACCGGAATAACTCAAAATCCGCGCGACCGAAAACCATCCCGTTGATAACCAACTCCAGAGCGTGCCGTCCGGGGTGATGCGTGCGGGTAGTGCGGTCTTTGAATGAATGCTTCGTCGACAGGCGCATGACGGCGCCCGGCGCGATCACTTTCTCAGCTAGTTTGAACACTTTCGCAGACAACCCGCCGTTTGCTTTTACATAATGCAGTTTATAGTCAACCGCCAGTTTCTGGTCGCTTTTCGCCCGGGAGGTAAGGGCAACCGATACGACAGCTTCGGTACCTATTCTGATTCTTCTTTTCGAAATCTGTAACTGAGAAATATCCAGCTTCGGCGAGGACGTGAACCCAAAAAGAGGAAACACCCTGGCGTCGCCCTGCTTTATAAGGGAGCGGCAGGCGTGCTTGACGATCCAATCGGTGTTTCGGTTCTTACTCTCTTTCCATCGGAGAGCCGTTTTTATCACCAGGTCGGGATGGTCCTTCGAGATATCATTGAGGTTGTTGGCCACCGCTTTTCTGACGTACTTCGAGGGGTCGGCCTTGAGTTTCTCCAACAGCTTCAGGACCGGCCGGGGATTTTTTTTAAACTTCTGGATGTGCTCGACCCATACGCCGCGCGGACGGCTGCCCTCAGCGGCCAGGCGGCGCACGTGCTCGTTGTCATCGCCGACCCATTCGGTCATGATCTCAAGCATGCGCTCCGGGTACCTGACGACGAAAGGACGGATGGCAAATTCGCTTGAGCCGTATTGGGTAAGGTCTTTCAGGGCCGCGACCGATGTATCAAAATGCTCCGGCCCGAACTGTCGGACATAATCGGTGAGGATCCAGTTTTGCCACTCGCCCAGGTGCGGCGCAGCCCGGGTAAGAATCTTGACCGCCCGGGAGTAGTCGCGGGGGAGAAATTTCTGCAAAAGCCGCGCGATATGGCCAATCCGGGCTTTGAGCTCCATGCCATAAAATTCATCTGTGAGGACGGCTTCGACAAAGGCCCGCCGATCGAACTTTCCGTGTATCCGGATGACAACATCCGCCAGTGCGGAGACGGATGTCCGATTCAGGGCATCCTTCCACAGTTGCGAATCGGACGCGACATCAGGTTCGGTCACAATATACCGCCCCGGGGGCCTCTATGCTTTGGAGGCCACCTCTACGAACTCCGCCACGTCGGCCAGGGCGCGATCGACGGCATCAGCCCAGAACTCCTCTGTGGTCAAATCCACGCCCAGATGCTTCTGCGCCAGTTCCTCGTTGGTCATGCAACCCGTGTCGGCCAGAAGAGCCCGGTATTTCTCCGCAAAGGCGGGGCCTTCCTTCCGGGCGCGGTCATACACACCACCCGAGAAAAGCAGGCCAAAGGTATACGGAAAATGGTAAAAGGGCTGGCCGGTCAGGTAGAAGTGCAGTTTCGAACACCAGAACAGCGGGTGGTATCCGGACTCATCAAGCAGATCGCCGAACGCCTGCTTCTGAGCCTCAATCATCATTTCGCTGAGGCGGTCCCTGCCGACGATGCCTTTTTTCCGTTCCTCGTAGAAAGCCTTGTCAAACAGGTAGCGGCAATGCAGGTCCGTGAACATGACGTACGGGGCCTGGATTTTCTGCTCCAGCAGCATCAGCTTTTCCCCCGGATTGGTGCTTTGCTCCAAAGCGGCATCGGTGACCAGCGCTTCAGCAAAGTTGGAGGCGGTCTCAGCCAGGGTCATCGGGTAGTTAGTGATGAAGTACGGTTTCTCCCTGAGAAGATAACTGTGATAGGCGTGCCCCAGTTCGTGGGCCAGGGTCAACAGGTTCTCGTAGGTGCCGGCATAGGTCATGAAGATGCGGGTCTGTTTGAATGCGCCCATGCCGGTGCAGTAACCGCCGCCACGCTTGCCGGGGCGATCCTCGGCCTCCACCCAGCGCTTATCGAGAGCCATCCGGCAGAAATCGGAAAAGTGTTTGGAAAAACCGGCGGCCTGCTTGACGACGAAATCCCCGGCCTCATCAAACGACAGCAGCTTGTCGACCGAACCGCAGGGGGCAAACTCGTCGTACCAGCGGAACTTGTCGATACCCAGCAGTTTCTTTTTGGCTTCGATATATGGTTTGAGGCGCGGCGTCGCGCGCGCGACAACCTTCCACATGGCCTCGAGTGAATCCTGCCGCAGTCGGGCAATCATGAGCGGCTCGCGAAGCGGCGAATCCCACTTGCGATTGGAATACAGCGACAGGCGAAACCCCGCCTGGGCATTGAGCGTCATGGCCGCCAGATCCGCCCGCGACTGCCAGCCCTCGGTCATTTTCTCAAACGCCTGACGGCGAACGTCCCGGTTGGGATCGGAAAATTTGGTGGCCAACTGACCCATCGAAATCCGCTCTGTCTTGCCCTCCTGCTCGAAATCGACCATTAGCTCTCCGGCCATCTTGTCATATAGCTGGTTCCAGGCGTGGTAGCCGTTTACGGCCAGGTCAAGAGCGAGCGATTCCAACTCCACCGGCATTTTGCTCCTGGCAATCGTACGCCTCTCGTCGAGATAGAACCTTATCTCCTGCAGTTCCTGACTCGTCACAAGTCTTTCCCACGCCTCATCCGTCTGGGCCAGTGCCAGTGCATCGAACTCGGTCGATAGCTTCTCCCACTGCGACCAATAGAGGTACCCTTCCGCCAGAATACCATCGGCCTCGGTGTCCGTCACATCCTGCGACGAAAGACAGCCGGAAAACGATATTACAAACTCCGTAGCTTCGGCGGCGGCCTGAAGTTTCAGGATGAAATCGGTCCACTGCTGCAGGCTACCGTCGTCGATGCTGGACGGCAGGCTCGCGAGCATCTTTTTTAGCTCGTCGAGATCTTTTTTGACTTTGGCTCGATGGTTTTTGAATTCCGCCGATTTACTGCCTCCAGGGAAGATGGAATCGAGGTCCCAGGTCGGTGCCGGGGGGATTTTCGCCGCTGTGGCCATGGTATGACTCCTTGCCGTGAATTGTTTACATCGTTATCGAGCGGAAGATAGGTAAATGAGGGCCTTCAGGCAAGTCGGACGGCAGCGAAACCGCTGCCGCCCGGGCCGCATATTTCCAAGATGTCGACCGATTTACCGGCGATAGCGTCCCTACACGTCCGGGGCCTCGTGTTTTTTGACCCAACGGGCATAGAAAATCATCAGTATCGCCGAGCCAATACCTATCGCCGCGAACTGGTACCAGAGTTTGTACGGGTGATAAACCGACCAGAGCATGCTCGTGGCATC
Organism: uncultured bacterium; assembly: GCA_965602205.1. Lineage (GTDB taxonomy): Bacteria > Zixibacteria > MSB-5A5 > GN15 > FEB-12 > DAOUUR01. Next base: position 4,181 of record CBFCYQ010000014.1, read on the forward strand.
GATATGATTCATACCGGTCAATTCCACCAGCTTGTTCATCGCCTCCGTGCGACTGACATCGGTGACGTTGAAATTTTTCGCCATATAGTCCAGGGCCAGGTTGGCCTTGTCGCCCATCGTGTCATACACGTGGCCGGCAAAAATAGAACCGACGCCCCAGCCGATACCTTGCGGGATATTGGCATAGCCCATATAGAGGCCCTTCTCCCCCTTCGGCGCGATAACGCCCAGGTACTCGTTCATTTTCGGCGAGGACAGCATCTCGCCGACCGAGAAAGTCAGAATACCCAGCATGCAGATATAGCCGGAGGCTGTGAAGCCGGACAGCACCAGCCCCGCCGACGCGATAGTAATACCGATGAGAATCGACATCAAGCGCCGCATGCGGGAGACCATCCAGGAGATGAAGACCACGGCGATGATGATCAGCCCGGGATTGGCATTTATCATCCATTCCTGGGCCAGTTGTGGGCCGCGGGTGGAGTTTTGTTGCAGCATGAAGTTCGGCAAGTGCAGATCCGCGACCAGTTTCGAACTGTTCACCCAGTCGACAATGAAGTTGGGCAGCATGTCAAAAAGCTGCATGAACATCAACCAGAAGCCGGACATGATGATGATGAACACAATGAGACGAAGGTTGAAGATTTTTTGGATAGTGACCCACAGTACGGTAAAGGGATTTCCTTTTTGCTCGCCTCCGGCCGACGGGTCTTTGTAGGTCAGAAGCATGAGGAAGTTCAGCGAGACAATCACGGCGCAACCGTAAAATACCGCCGGCCACGAAATGCCGTAGAGGAAGTGGGCCAGCGGCGGGCCCAGAAAGCCGCCGATGTTCACCAGCATGTAGAACGTTCCCCACCCAACCGAGGAGTTTTTCTTGGTAAGCGTCTGGCACATGGTGCCCTGCACGCCGGGCTTGAAAATAGCCGTCCCGAAGGCCAGTACGCAGCAGCCGATCAGGAACGGCCAGAACTCACGCTGCGTGGCCATCATCAGGTACCCGACAATCTTTATGACGATGGAAACGGCGATGGTCTTTTTATAGCCGTAACGGTCGGCGAAGCCGCCGGACAGCATGGGCGTGAGCGACTGGAACAGCGCCCACCACAAGAAGATGATGCCCTTATCGGTCTGACTGAAATGCAGACCGCCGATTTCATCGGCCTGCGCAATGTAAATTGGGATGACCACCCGCACACCGTAATAGGCCAGCCGCTCGAGCATTTCCATGATATTCACCATCCAGAACGGACGGCTCATGGAGAGAAGCTGGCGGCCAAGACCTTCTTTTTGCCCGGGGGGGGTTGTGGCTGAGGTTGATACAGTTGACATATGTATTCCTGTCCTCAAGAAAGTAAAATCTCCCCCAATAAAGGGTGCCGGGGTTACCAGGTCAATCGGAAACGAGGCGTGCACGTTTTTTCGCATGGCCCTTCATATGAACTGGTTTCAGCCCTCCGCAGCACTTATCTTTGATCGGACATCGTGAAACGCCGGAAGGATGCCATATGACCAAAGAAAACGATCGGCCGGTCGAGTACCCGGTTGACGGCACGCTCGACCTGCACCAGTTTGCACCCGCCGAGACCAGGGAAGTCGTCAAGGAGTATATCAGAGCCTGCCTGGAGAAGGGCATATTCCGTCTGCGAATAGTACACGGCAAAGGCATCGGCGTCCAGAGGGAGATCGTACAATCACTTCTGGCAAAGCATCCCCACGTGAGCGGCTTCCGTCACGAAGGTGGCAGTGGCGGCGGCTGGGGCGCGACTGTCGTCGATCTGAAGAAATAGTGGGCCGGGACCGCCGGACTGCGCCACATCCCGGCAGCGGCCAATAAAAAGCCCTCTGATGGCTCAGAGGGCTTTAGTCGGGCGTGGACACCGGAGGATTTACCAGTGCCGTCTTCTAGGTGGCGCTGTGACTTCCAGCCAATGGACGATAGGAACAGATACCCGACGCATACCTAAACGGTATTATTCGCTACTCGTGTCCTGCCGGGCGAAAGCCCACCCGGCGGGGCTGTACAAGGTCCATCTGGTGACGACGACTGAATGACTGACGGCGGCATGTTTGCCCGCAATTGATGGCAGCTACGGAACCATCCCACCGGGCGCAAATCCGGCAGACCAAAACGCCCCCGTCCAACATCTTGTGAATGAGAACTGGTTTTTTCGCGCTCTCTTACTGCAACTGAGACACAATTTGAGAAGAAACAGACGTGAACAATCGTCCATCCACTCCTCCCGTGATTACCTATGTCGTCGTCCCTAAATTGCCTGGCCTTTCAAAGCCAGTCTGTCAGGCAAAGCCACCCGCCACGTGGAGGGTTCTTTACCACTAACTAATAGATAAAACAATTCTCCCGTCAAGTCAAGCTCAAAATGCCCGGCAGCCGGGCATTTTCCATCTTTTGGCACCTTTTGCAGCCCCCGCCCGGCAGCACTTTGGCTCTGCCGGTCATACGGCTACTGCTCAACCCTGGCCAGAACCGATTCGAACGGATTCAATTTGATTTTTTTGGGCTTCAACTCCAGAGGCGGCAGGCTGAAATCGAAGGCCGCCCGGTCTATAAGCATTCGTATATAGACCTTTTTGCCGTTTTCGAATTCTACTTCAAGGGGAACGTACATTTTGAACCCCTCACTGACACCTTCGGTCAGGATGCGGCCGATAGTAACAAACTGTCCGGCTGAATCCTCTTCAATTTCATACGAAAATTTGTATGTCGGCAGGTCGGTGCCGTAAATCCATTGATCGAAAAACCAGGTCATATCGATGCCGACGTGCTTCTCTGTAACCTTTCTAAAGTCTTTGGTCGTACACACGCCGCCGCGGAATTTCTTGTAAAACTCCTTCAACATATTGAAAAAGCGATCTTCATTCATCGTCTGCAGGTCAATCATCATATTGCGCAGCATGTGAAAGACCAGGGCCGCCTTCTCGTAGATGATCAATCCGTAGTCGCCCTCCGTCTCGGTGCTGAAGGTGCGATATCCCAGGGCGATGGGTCCGGCCTCGGCGCCGCTGCCGAATATATATTTACGATTAGAGAATATGCTCTTTCTGATTTCTTCCAGCTTGTCGAGAAACTTGTCGTTGCCCGCCGCAGCCTGGTAATATAACAGGGCGGAGTACTCGGCCAGCCCCTCGCTGAGCCACTGGTCATGGTATCCGGCATAGCCGACACTGCTGCCCCACCACTGGTGAGCCGTTTCATGGGCCCGAAACAGCCGGTCGGAACCCCACAGATCGGTATTTATCCATGTCAGCACGCCCAGGTGCAAAAGCCCCGGGAAAGCCTCCCCGTGCAAAGCCAAAACCTCGGTAACGATGAGCTTCTCGTTGGGATACGGCCCGAAATAATGGCTGAAAAGTCGCAGGCTGTTGATAATATCGTCGGCCACCTGCTCTTCCATGTGCCTTCCGGTGCGGACCATGCTGATACTCAGGGCTCGAGCCAAATCGCGGTGCAGGTCCTTGGAATAGTAGATTTCGACCGGGGGGACATCCGGCTCGAAGAAATCATACTTCTTGAGATGCCCGATATTGAACGAGACGTTGGCCGTCGGTCGAGTCACGGTCCACCTGGTAAAGATCGTATCTTTGATCACCGTGCTGTCCCGCAGACGACCGGTGGCCACGAACGTGTAATTTTTGGGGGTCTTGAAATTCATCTCAAATGTCGCCATCTGCAGAAAACCGTGCCTCGGATACCAGAAGGCACCGGCATGCACGTAGAGTTCTCCCAGGTCTTTTTCGGCCACCTCTCCGCTGTAGTAGAACTGCATGGTAATACTGTCGCCGGCCGCCAGCGCGCTGTCCAGAATGAGATACAGGCCGGTCGACCACAGGGAGTGCTTCTTGTATCTCCATACGCCCCAGCCGCCGCCCGGAACGCCGAGAACACTATCGATTGCCAGTTTGGGGTGAAGGCTCAGCAATATCATTTGCGTGTTGGCCAGGTTCACACCAAAGGTGACCGCCGCCGTGCCCTGGAACTTACCGCCTTTGTCAATCTGAGCGTCTATCTTGTAGTGTCGAGCCTGAACCGCCTCACGCCGAATGCCGTTGATCATCTCGTACGATTCGTCGGTATAGATCGAATAGCTGTTGACCAGTTCCATAAAATCCTGGCCGGGTTGCCAGAAGCGCTTTTTGAGCGAGACCTCCTCGCTTTCGTATTGGTCAAATGCGTAGTAGACCCGGTCCCAACCATCCAGGTATGCGCTGACCACCAGGAACGGTTTGTCGAGAGGATATAGCAGATTTTTAATCGCTTTGACGATGGGGTAGGAGGTCTGGTCGGTAGCCAGCAGGTCACGGTTCAGGGCGTCGATGTGATCCTTCGCGTGCTTGAATTCCCTCATCGGCGTCTGCCGATCCGACCGGTGTGACCGCGCCACGATGCGGTCGTACGTGCGGGTATCGAATAGAAGGACGAGTTCCTCAAAATGCCGGTTAAGCGAATCTGACTTGAAAAATCGCCGGAGTTGCTCGCGTTCCATCGTTACGGGCGGCTGGAACTGAAAAAGCCCCCGCCCCCGGTAAAAAGCCCCGTAGTAAAGGGTATCGCCGTTGAGGTGCAGCGGCTCAAAGAAACAGAACTCGCCCGGCTCGAATATGAGCTTCAAGCTGTGGTGCTCAAGCACGAAGCTGTCAACCGCAACCACGCTGTTGGCATCAAGTTCCGCCTCTTTCATCTGCTTGAGGGCGTCAATTATCTCGGCCGCCGTGGCCGCGCCGACAGCGGGGGCCAGGCAGGCGCTAAGCAGAAGCCAAGCCGCCAGCCCCATCGCAAAAGCCCCGCCGCCTTTAGCGAAGGACATATCTTTATCCCCGTAATGCCGCTTTCAAAAGGATGGGGCGGGTAAATCCGCCCCTTTTCGAAAATTGTCGCAAGTTAAGCTACCGTGACCTCTTTGCACAGGTAGACATCCTGGATAGTATTGAGCAGTCCCACGCCCTCCTTCATCGGCCGTTGGAATGCCTTGCGCCCGGAAATCAGCCCGGAGCCGCCGGCCCGCTTGTTAATCACGGCCGTACGCACGGCGTCGGCCATATCGGACGCCCCCGACGAGGCGCCACCCGAGTTGATCATCGGCACCCGGCCCATGTAACAGTTAGCCACCTGGTAGCGTGTGAGATCAATGGGTTGGTCGGTGGTCAGCTCTTCATACACTTTCTTGTGCGTTTTACCGAATTTGAGGGCGGTGAAACCACCGTTGTTTTCGGCCTGCTTCTGCTTGATGATATCGGCCTCGACCGTCACCCCGATATGATTCGCCTGACCGGTCAGGTCGGCCGAGACATGATAATCCTTGTCGGCTTTGAAGTCGCTGTTGCGCAAATAAGCCCACAGCACGGTGAACATCCCCAGTTCGTGGGCGTAAGAAAACGCCTCGGTGACTTCCTGGAGTTGCCGCATTGACTCGGCAGCGCCGAAGTACACGGTGGCGCCGACGCCGACCGCCCCCATGTTGAAAGCGTCCTTGACACTGGCGAACATCACCTGGTCAAACGTGTTGGGATAGGTGAGCAGTTCGTTGTGGTTGAGTTTCAGAAACATGGGAATCTTGTGAGCATACTTGCGGCAGATAGAACCAAGGACTCCGAAGGTCGATGTCACTCCGTTACAGCCGCCCTCGATCGCCAACTCCACGATTTTTTCGGGATCGAAGTAGTCCGGGTTGGGCGCAAAGGAGGCGCCGCCCGAGTGCTCAAGACCCTGGTCCACCGGAAGAACCGAGGCATAGCCGGTACCCGCCAGACGGCCGTTGTTGAACAGCCAGTTCAGCGAGCGCATGACGGCCGGTGACCGATCACTGTTGGCGACCACGTCATCAATGAAATCCGGACCCGGAAGGTGCAAGCGCGCCTTGGGAATCGCCTTGCATTCGTAGGTGAGCAGACTTTTGTCGTCACCCAGCAATTGTTCAATTTTGTTGATCATCTCTTGTCTCTCCCAGAATTTTTTTTGATGGCCAAAGCCGGGCCCTTCAGTCAAAGAAGATCTTGAGTAAAGCTATTAGCAACGATGCCGCCGATGTGATAACGGCCGCTTTGACTGCTGGTGACATGCCCTGCTTCTGAGTAATTCGTCTGGCCATATGGACTCCTCCATAACTTGACACCATTCATACAGTCAATAATTAAGCTATTGAGGGTTCAATTGCAACTGAATTTAGCGAGCGCTTGTCCCGACTGGTTTGCTGAATATAGCCGCGTGGGTCTGTGGCATCACCGGCCAATGCTGCGCAGACCAGTGCCGTCGAGCGGACAATATAAAAACCCCTCCGGCCGCACGTGAGCGGGCCTGGAGGGGCTTCTACCACGTTAATACAACAAGAGGGGAAAAGATCTTAATCCTGGCAGGTCCTGTCCCTGAGCTGTGTACGGTCGCGGTCCCGGTCCTTGTCTCCATCACAGTCGCCGTCACGGTCACGGTCACGGAACCTGTCACAGTCGCCTTTGCCGTCCGGGGACTGGTAATTCCAGCGGTGCTGGCTGCGATACTGAGACTGCTCGCCATCGCCGCCGGTCTGAATCCCTTCCGTGCTCAGACCGTTTTGGTGCCGATCCTGATAGCCGGTGCCGTCCTGCGGCCGGTACCAGTCGGGATCCATGCAGTTGGGAATACCGTCGCTGTCAGCATCGCGAAACAACTGGTAGAACTTGGCGGCATAGCCATCGCCGTCACGCTCCAGAATGTTACGGGCCATTACGTCCTGATGCCCCAGTACGAAAATCAATCCTAAGGCCAAGAAGAGGATGAAAAACCTACGCATTACAGAAACCTCCCGTGTTTATTGTGAATGTCTCTCGGGCTCTGTGGCGGCCCGCACGGAACCTACCCAGCAAAAAGCTAACCAAACTTGACCGTTTTATCAATGTAAAATGTGTCAATGAGTTGACTTACTTGCCTTCCATCAAAAACAAAATATCATGTACCGCACGGTCCAGTGGCTCGAGAAAGTCGTACCGTGCGGTACGCATTGCGGCAGATCTCGCGCTGTGACACGCGGTCGCACAGAGCAAGTGATTGCCAGCACGATCACATCGCATCGAAGCCGTCAGAGCGCCGCTGTGCCCAACGGCCGGTAGTCCGCATCGCCTGACAGTATCTGACAGTCGCGAAGTTACTTGTTCGTTCCAAGATCAGGCTGTTGACCCGGGTCGGGGACAGGGCAATCGCGAGATCATCGGCCGGTTATCTTTCTTGTTGCAAAAAACGGCTATCCGTCCGATATTATAAGTACACAAGGAAAGGAGGTGGTCGTATTTTGAAAACAGACTATTGTGAGGTGGCTGCTACTTAGTTGCTGCTCAGCAGACATATGTTGGGTTGCGCTAGGTAAATCCCAACAGTTAAACCGGCCTGACGGCTCTTAGTAGCCGTCAGGTTTTTTTATATTATGGAAGACTCTTCCGCGTCGCCCCGGTTCATACCAGTTCACCACGAATCACCGTCACGACCCGGCCGGCCAGAAAAACGCGGTCGCCCTCGACCCGCACGTGGACTTCACCCCCGCGCGCGGAAGCCTGAAACGCTGTCAGCTCGTTCTTGCCCAGACGTGCCTGCCAGTAGGGACCCAGCGCGCAGTGCGCCGAGCCGGTGACCGGGTCTTCGTCAATACCTGCCGCCGGGGCGAAAAAACGCGAGACGAAATCATACTCTGCAGAATCGCTGGGGGCGGTGATTGCCACACCCCGGACATCAATCGCTGCCAGACGGCCGAAATCGGGCCGCATTTCGCGGACAATCTGTTCCGATCCAACTTCCACCAGAGCATCAAACCTGGTCATGCCGACAAAACGAGCCTCGGCACCAAGAGCTTCCAGAAGCCCGGCCGGCGGCTCGACTTCTTCGGCCGGCGTTGCCGGAAAGTCCAACTCGATAAGAGCGCCGACCTTTCGCGCCCGCAACTCCCCGCTGAGCGTATAGAATCGGGCCGTGGCATCCAGCGGCAGATGGCCATCCTCGTAAAGCACGTGAGCCGAAGCCAGGGTGGCGTGACCGCACATCTCAACTTCACACTTGGGCGTAAACCAACGCAGGTGATAGCCCTCGCCTTCCCGATAAAGGAAGGCCGTCTCCGACAGATTCATCTCCAGCGCCACGTTTTGCATCCAGCTTTCGTCGGCCGCCCTCTTGAGAAGACACACGGCGGCCGGATTACCCCTGAAGGGCTCGGACGCAAAAGAATCCACCTGGATAATAGACTGGGACATCAGTAATTCTCCTTATGCGGTGATGAGTGGCGGGCTCACCGGTTATATTCGGAAGAGATACTGCATCTTAAAAAAGAACTGACGCGACGTAGTCTCCCATTCCGAACTGGTCAGTGCCTCGTCTGTGTCGGCATCATAATAACGATAGTTGCTGGTAGCGCCGACGTAGAAAATAGTAAAGGGATTGACCTTGTACGTCAAGAGGGGTTCAATATCGAGACTGTTGTCAAAGTCGTTGTACTGGATGATTAGCCTCAAAAGCCACTCGCGCGAAAACTGGTAGGTGTTGCGGATACGCAGAATATACCCCTCAAAAATCTCTCGCTCGTCGTCCGGATGATTGGCCACGTAACTGTCGCTGTGGTTCAACCTGGAGTAGGAGAATTCCGGCTGAAGGAAAAGGCGCCGGGTGGGTTTGATGGAGGCCCACACACCGAGGTCAGTGCCCCGGCCAAGATCAGGAACCTTGACGACGTGGGTCGTGTCGCCCTCGTCATCGACCTCATCGTATTCACGGTAATGCCGTCGCCAGATAGTCCTGCCATGGTTGATACGGAACCCCCCGCTGAGAACTTCGCTGAAGTTACTGTTCACGTTTATGGTTCCCCGGCTTATTCCCTCGAAAAGGAACCCACTGAAGCGTTCGCGGCTGTTGATGTATTCCAGGGTGACGTCGGTTTGTCCCTTGAGGCGGAAGTAGAGCGATGCCCGAATCCATTCGTCGCGAACACCCTCATCATACCGAAAAGGATTAACGGTGCCATCCCAGTTCCAGATGCGAGCAATGTTTATGCTCGGCTGCCAGTTGATTAACCACTCCCTGTTGGGGCGAAAAACAAATCCGGTCCAAAAATCAAGATGTCGCTGGTCGTTCCGTCCCGTGAAACCGTTGTCGGTGCGGAAGGTAGGATCGGTCTCGCTATAGCTGAGATCCATATTCCAGGTACGGGCCTCGCGCGCCAGACGGATGTAAACGGCCTGGCCCCAGTAATTCTCGCCGTCGAAAGCAACCGTACGGCGGCCCCGGTCGAACAGCGCCTGTCCGACGCCGTCCGCCATCGTGGTATCGATAAAACCGGTATCGTCAAACTCGTCGGTATAGCTCGCCAGCGATTGAAAATGTACTCTCCATTTCTTATGCAGACGGATGCGCCCGTCGACACCCGCCGCTGTTCCCGACCCATCGCCTTCCATCATCCTGTTGGTCGCCACCAGACCGACATATGAATCCTGTCCGAAGGTCTGCCGGGCCCGCACAATATTGACCGTGCTTGCCCCGTTCTGAGCCACAACCGAGCGCTGGGCCAGCGGCACTACCATCGGTGAGGTTTCATCCCGGGCAAATACATACGCCACCGAGGACCGACCGAATTGCCCGGTATATTTAGCCGCCACTTCCGGGTTGTTTATCGAACGCGTGTAAACGACGTCGAAGGGCGTGTTAAAGAGGTCGCCACCCTCCTGGAAGAAAGGTCGGCGCTCCGGGTAGAAGAGCGCAAAGGTCGTATTGACGTCTATCTGTGCGGCATCCGATTCGACCTGGCTGTAATCCGGATTCACGGTAACCTCGAGCGACGAATTGGAGGACAGGCCGTACCGCACATTCAGCGAAGCTTCGCCGTCGAAATCACTGTTGTCGAACCCGGAGCTGGGATCGCCGATGTCATTGATAGCCCCCGACTGGTACCCGACGACGTTAGGCATTATTTCGAGGTTTTTGCCGGACTCTATGTCGCGGATTCCCGTCAGCGTGCCCCACTGGCAGATAAAACAGGGTTCATCTCTGTCCTGAGCGGCCCATGCATACTTGCGGCGGATTTCCCGCTGCTGGTCGCGCCAGAAGTTGGCTCTCCACGTCTGTTCCGGCTTATCGGGAAAACGCAGGCTGGAGAAAGGAATGGCCAGCTCCACCTGGTAACCGCTGTCGGTCACTTTGCCTTCCGATTCCCAGACAATATCAAAGGCTATCTCTTCGGCGCCATTCGACAGCATGCGCAGATCACCCTGGACTCCCAGCGGATTGACAAAAAGCTCGTAGCCCCAGGAGGCGTCGCCGTAAGTGTCAAACAAGACACCGAAGTAATCATCGCGGAATATTTCGTCGCGATCGCGCCATGAGACTCTCACCGTGCTGGGGTCATCATAGGCAATTAAAGCTACGTACAGATATGTGGCGTTGTAGGCAATAAGCGCCGCCGATTCGACAGGCGGCTTGACCTGGTCGCCCGGAGAGACTTCGGCAAAGCCCATCGCCCGGGCGGCCTTGCGCCAACCGGGATCATCAAGTTCACCGTCGATCTTGATCGTTTCCGACAGTCGCGGAACATGTAACTCAGGATTGAAACTGGGACTGAATTCGACTTGAGCTGAAGCCGGCCGGGGACTAAGCAACAGGCCAATGATGAATGTGGTGACGGCAAATAACGAACTTAGGCGACGCGACATGGATCTCTCCTGGATGTATCAGACTATTGACTCACCCGCCTCCTAGTACGACCACTATTCAACGTTCCGTTCGACCTACCTATGTCATTGTTACGGAGCGGAACGGGAAAAGTTACGGCTTACTACTAAATAATTAGTACTTAATTGTGCGACGCCGGATACAGCCATCCGCCGGAGCCGAATAATAAAAAAAGCCCCTGAAATACAGGGGCTTCTCGAAGGCTATTGGAAAAATCTCAAAATGATTTCAGAGCGTCTTCTTTGCTGTCAAAGTGCTCAAAAACGGATATCAACCGGGTGATGGTCAAGATCGATTCAATCTTGGTGATATCCGACAGGACCAGCCGGCCGCCGGCATTCTTGACCGTCGTCAAAGCCGATATAAGCATCCCCAGCCCAACCGAGTTCATCCAGTCGACCTTTTTCATATCGACCACGAAGTTCTTCTTGTTCTGGGTGATGTATTCGTGAATCTTCCCGTGGAACATGGTGGTTTCTTCACCCCCCATTATCTTGCCGGCAACGTCGAGGACAACGACGTTGCCCTGTAAGGAATCATCAAACTTCATATTTTTTCCTTTTATTCGGACTTTAGTGCTGCTAGTGCTTCTTCCAGACTGTCGAAACTTTCAAAGATCAAATTCAAGCGCGTCATCGCCATCAGATTCTGTATCCTGGTAATGTTGGCCAGCACCAGTCGCCCGCCACTGTTGCTCACTGTTGTGAGGGCCGAGATGAGCATGCCCAAGCCCACCGAACCCATAAGCTCGATTTTATGTAAGTCAATGACGACCTTATTCTTATTGAGATTTACGTACTCGTGAATCTGGCCGTGAAAACGGGTGATGCTTTCTTCGTGCGACATCAGTTTTCCCGAGAGCTCGAAGATCGCGATATCTCCATCAAGTTTATCCTTGAATTTCATTTTAGTCCCTCCTACACCACTAAAACAGTCGGGGAAAAACCTCCTTTGTCGGCCAAATATAGAGACGGCGCGACCAACATGCAAGCGGTTTTTGGTCTTCCCGAACTCAGCGTGGGCCGCCCGACCACTCGGAAAACCCGTGACGCCGGCCTGTTGGGACGCAGAATGAAAACGGCAGAGGATATCCTCTGCCGAAAAAACGACTCACAGTAGGGCGCCTGAAGAGCTGCCGGTAATTTCGCCTATTCGTTTTCAGGTGGGCCGGCGGTCTCTTTCAGCGAACTCGGTGCGCCCAACTGCTCTTTCACTCGCGCCTGTATCTCATCGCTGATATCAGGGTGTTCGGCCAGAAAACTCTTGGCGTTCTCCCGTCCCTGACCAAGCCGTTCCGAACCATAACTGAACCAGGCTCCTGATTTCTCGACAATGCCGAAATTTGAGGCTATATCCACCAGTTCACCGGTGTGAGAAATACCCTTTCCGTAAATGATGTCGAACTCAGCCTCCCGAAAAGGCGGCGCCACCTTGTTTTTGACCACCCTTACCCTGGTGCGGGAGCCAATCACCTCCTGGTTGTCTTTTATGGTCGCTATCCTGCGGATATCCAACCGGATGGTGGCATAAAACTTCAGGGCATTGCCCCCGGTCGTGGTTTCAGGGTTGCCGAACATCACACCTATCTTCATTCTTATCTGGTTGATGAAGATGAGAGCTGTCTTGGACTTCGATATTATAGCCGCAAGCTTGCGCAGGGCCTGAGACATCAGGCGCGCCTGCAGCCCCATGTGGCTGTCACCCATGTCTCCCTCGATCTCGGACTTGGGTGTCAGGGCCGCCACGGAATCGATGACAATCATATCCACCGCGCTGGACCGGACCAGCGTCTCCGCGATTTCCAACGCCTGCTCGCCGGTATCCGGTTGAGAGACCAGTAGATTATCCGTGTCCACGCCCAAAGCCCGGGCGTACCTGGCGTCGAGCGCATGCTCGGCATCAATAAAGGCCGCCACACCTCCTGCTTTCTGGGTCTCGGCGATAATGTGCAGGGCCATCGTGGTTTTGCCTGATGATTCGGGACCGAAAATCTCCGTCACTCTCCCCCGGGGAATGCCCCAAACGCCGAGAGCATAATCCAATCCCAAAGATCCACTCGGGACAACCTCGACCTCCAGAACCTTGCTGTCCCCCAGGCGCATGATGGAGCCTTTGCCGAAGGAGCGCTCGATCTGCGCCAGGGCCGCATCAAGGGCCTTCCTGCGGTCAGGAATAGTACTTGTCGCCATCTCAGCTTTGCCTTTCTTTATCTCAACTTTCTTGTTTTTCATAGTAACTCCAAGGTAAGAATAGATTATTTACCAATATATCACATTTTGTGTGTGTGTAAAATAGTTTTGTCTGGTGACAGACCACGTCAGTAAAAATCTCGAAAACAGACAACTCCTAATCAAAATCTCCCTGTGATAATGCGGCCCCATGAGAGCCTTTCTTTTCGGCTATTTTACGACAACGCGCCGCGAGCTTTCGCAAGATGGGGTCGGCAGCCGTTTTCGTACGGTCAAATGTTGATTATATACCGAATCTTCCGTACCATATTCTGGCAGCAGTGCTCAAAGGGCATGCTCCGCAATTGCTCAAAAAGGAATTACGGTTACAGATCCATGAAATCGGCGAATTTCGTACATCTGCATACGCATAGCCAGTATTCACTTCTCGACGGTGCCTGCCGTCTGGATTCGGTAATCGAGATGGCCCGAGAGTATAAGATGCCCGCGCTGGCCATAACCGATCACGGCAATATGTTCGGCGCCATCGAGTTTTTCCGAAAAGCCACCAAGGCTGGCATCAAGCCGATAATTGGCTGCGAAGCTTACGTTGCCGGCGGAAGCCGCTTCGACAAAAAGCCGTCCGGTTCTTTCCCCGACGGCGGCTTTCACCTCGTCCTCCTTGCTAAAAACCAGACCGGGTACAAAAACCTTATCAAACTGTCTACAGCCGCCTACCTGGAAGGCTTCTATCACCGTCCCCGGATAGACAAGGAACTTCTAAAGAAACACGCTGAAGGTCTCATAGCGACTTCGGCCTGTCTCAAGGGCGAGGTCAACTGGAATCTACTCAACGGCCGCACCGAGCAGGCGGTCATGGCGGCCCGCGAGCTTAACGACATCTTCGGAGAAGGCAACTTCTTCTTGGAGATTCAGAACCACGGCCTGGAGAAGGAACACCTGCTCCTGCCCAAATTGGAGGCTGTCTCCAAAGAGACCAACATCCCCCTGGTGGCTACCAACGACTGCCACTACCTGCGGCAGAAAGACGCCGAGGCGCACGACGCCTTGCTGTGTATCCAGACGGGCAAGATGGTCAGCGACCGGGACCGGATGCGTTACAATTCCGACCAGATATATTTCAAGTCACCGGCCGAAATGGAAGAAGTCCTTGGCGATTTCAAGTCGGCCATGGAGAACACTATCCGCATCGCCGAAGCCTGCAACCTGGAACTGGAGCTGGGCAAGCTGCAGTTACCGATGTTTCCCATCCCGCCGACGTTCACCTCGCCGGATTTGTACCTGCAGGATCTTTGCCGCAAGGGTCTGGGGGAACTCTACACCGAGATCACCGACGAGATCGAAGAGCGGCTGAAATACGAACTCGGCGTCATAAAGCAGATGGGGTACGCCGGGTATTTCCTGATCGTCAAGGATTTCTGTGATTATGCTCGGTCGCAGAACATTCGCGTCGGTCCCGGCCGCGGTTCCGCCGCCGGCTCCCTGGTTTCGTACGCGCTCAAGATTACCAGTATCGACCCCATCAAGTTCGACCTGCTGTTTGAAAGATTTCTCAATCCCGAACGCATTTCCATGCCGGATATCGACATCGACTTCGCCGACCTGGGACGGGACCGGATTATCCAGTACGTTATCGACAAATACGGCAAAGAAAACGTGACCCAGATCATCACCTTCGGTACGATGGCTGCGCGCGGCGCCGTGCGTGATGTCGGGCGGGTGCTGGGCATACCCTACGGTGAAGTCGACCGTATCGCCAAAATGATCCCCGAACGAATCGGCATGACCATCAGCGCCGCACTGCAGGAAGTGCCCGAACTGGCCGAGTTGAGCAGAACAGACGGACGGGTGGAACGTCTCCTCGACTACGCCGTCACCCTCGAGGGACTGGCTCGCCATTGTTCCACGCATGCCGCCGGCGTCGTAATTGCGCCGTCGGCTCTGACCAATTATGTCCCCCTCTTCAAGGGCAGCAAAGATGAAATAACCACCCAGTACGACATGAAGATGGTTGAGGAAATCGGCCTTCTCAAGATGGATTTTCTCGGCCTGCGAACGCTGACCGTCATCGACGACACCCTGAGAATGATAGCCGAGAACCATCCTGAGGCCAAAGTCGATATTGATAATGTCCCCCTGGACGATCCGGATGTCTACCGGCAGTTTGCCCGCGGCGATACGATTGGCGTCTTCCAGTTCGAATCGACCGGCATGCGCGACTACCTGCGCCGGCTGCAACCGGAAAACTTCACCGACATCACCGCCATGAACGCGCTGTACCGTCCGGGACCCCTCGATTCCGGGATGATAGATACCTATGTCGACCGCAAGAAAGGCTCCAAGGGCATCGAGTACCTTCACCCCATGTTGGAAAAAATCGTAAAAAACACCTACGGTGTGATCGTCTTCCAGGAGCAGGTGCTGCAGATCGCTAACCGCCTGGCCGGATACTCCCTGGGTAAGGCCGATCTTCTCCGCAAGGCCATGGGCAAGAAGGATGCCGCCCTGATGGCCGACCAGAAGCGAGAATTCCTAACAGGCACCGATGCCAACAAAATCGAGCGTAAGGCTTCCGAGGAGATTTTCCACCAGATTGAAACTTTCGCCCGCTACGGCTTCAATAAAGCGCATTCCACGTGTTACGCCTACATTGCTTACCAGACGGCCTGGCTGAAACATTACTACCCGGCGGAATTCATGGCGGCCTTGATGACTTCAGAGATCAACAACAGTGACCGCATCTATGTCTTTCTGGAGGAATGTCGGCGGATAAATATCAAGGTCCTGCCGCCTGATGTGAACGAGTCCAATATTGACTTTTCCGTCGTTGACGGCAACATCCGCTTCGGCCTGCAAGCCGTCAAGAACGTCGGCGAAGGTCCGGCCCGGGTAATCGTTGAGGAGAAAAAGAAGAACGGCCGCTTTGCGGATATGGCCGACCTGGTCAGCCGGGTACCCGTCAGGTCAATAAACCGACGCACCCTGGAATCGTTAATTGCCGCCGGCACCTGTGATTCTCTCGAGGGAAATCGCGCCCAGAAACACAAGAGCGTTGAGGCCATGCTGGAGTTCGGCCACAAAGTCGCCGAGCGTGTCGCCTCGCACGACCTGTTTGCCGATACCAGCGGAGCCATCTTAAGAGTCGCTCCCCGGCTTGAAAATATCGAAGAGTGGAGCACCTCGCGAAAGCTGGCCGAAGAAAAAAATATGCTCGGGTTCTATATCTCCGGCCACCCGCTGGATAAGTACCGCGACGAGTTGACCTACTTTACCAATTCCACGGCGGAGCGCCTGAGCGAGACCAAGGATGGACGCGAGGTTACCCTTGGCGGCATCATTACCAAAATCAAAACCATGCTCGACAAAAAAGGCAACATGATGGCCTTCGTCTCCGTCGTAGACTACACCGGCGGGGTGGAGTTGATACTTTTTTCGGACTGCTTCGAAAAGAGCAAGCCATCGGTTGAGACCGAACAGATGGTTCTGGTGACCGGCCGTGTCGCGACCCGGGAGGGTGAAGCGCCCAAAGTCATTGTCTCGGAACTGCTTCCACTCGAAAAACTTACGGAACATTTCAACTGCCAACTGGTTATAAAAATCGATGCCGACTGCACCGATTCTACTATTGACAAGGCCCTCAGTTCGCTGGCAACCTACCGTGGTAATGCCCCGGTACTCTTAACGGCAAGACAAAACGGCTCAGAGGTTTATATTAGATCCAAAAAGTACACCGTGAATCCGGATTTCAAACTTCTGAACAGCCTCAAGGAATTGCTGGGAGAATCATCGGCTTACCTGAGGCCCCTGAACAGAAAAGAAAGCATTCCATAGATGCAGGAAAGAACATGACAGTATTTAAGGCAACTTTCACCATCGCACTGACTCTTGCTCTGGCTGTGGCCGGCACAGCTGCGGAGAAGGGGGACAAAGGGAAGAAAGACAGTGGCCGGAAGACGACGACGAACAGTAAGATCGACTGGCAAGATTATGACGCCGGATTGGTTTTGGCCGAGAAAACCGACCGGCACGTCTTCATCGATTTCACCGCCAAGTGGTGCGGCTGGTGTAAGAAGATGGACAATGAAGCCTTTGCCGATCAGACGGTCATAAACATCTTGAACGACGAATTCGTGCCGGTCAAGGTTGACGGTGATTCCGAAAAAATGCTGGATATCGATGGTTTCAAGATCACCGAAAAAAATCTGGCCAGGGGTGAATTCCAGATCAGAGGATACCCCGCCTTCTGGTTTCTAAAACCGGATGGGAAAAAACTGGGCATGCTGCCCGGATACCAGACAACCGCTAATCTCACCAAAGCACTGGAGTATATCAGGGATTACCAGTACGATTCCACCCGCGCCAATCCCAAGTCCGGCAAGTAGGCGCCGAACCGATTTTACCGCAAGGAAAGATTTACATGTTCCGAAAAACGACATTATTCCTGGCGGGGCTGACCATAGCGGCCTCGCTTGTTTCATGCGGCGGCAACGCCGATAATCCCGGCCAGGGAGACAACCCCGGCATGGAAAAGACCACGGCGGCCGTAAACTTCGAAGCGTACGATCTCAGCGGCACCCTGCGCCGCTCCGACGAATGGATCGGCAAGCGGCCGGTAGTTGTCAACATCTGGGGAACGTGGTGCCCGCCCTGCCGCCGGGAGATACCTGACCTGATAAAGCTCTATGATGAGTTCGGCCCCAAAGGCGTCGAGATCATAGGTCTGGCGGTGGAAAGAGGTTCACCCGACAACGTCGGCCCCTTCGCCCAGCAGATGGGGATGAAGTGGGTGATGCTTATCGGCAGCCGCGAGCACCTGGTCCAGTACCAGACCAGTTCCGTTCCCACGACGATCTTCTACGATCGCAATGGCAATGTTGTCCAGCGGATGACGGGCATGCGGAGCTACGAAGAATTCCGACCCGCTTTTGAACTTATCGCCAAAAGCTGAACCGTCGAAAATATTTTAGCATACAACCGGGGAGTGAGCCGACGGCGACCCTCCCCTTTTTCATAGTCAGGTTGTGTGTGCTCCCTTCCCGCCGGCCGCGTACAGCCGGAGCATATACCACACAGCACCTACCGCGATAATAAAGCAGACCAGGAAGACAATCAAAATGGACCATTGCGTCCGAACCGCCAGCTCGGCCGGGTTGAAGTGCGGGTCCAGATAGAGTTGTCGGACAAGGTGGCGGCTGAGAACCATCCCGAGCAGAGAGACAAACAGCATCACGCCCGAGAGTAGAAATCTCTTTTTGAAGAAGAAATGCAGCGCGCCCAGC
>CBFCYQ010000015.1:0-22222 GCA_965602205.1 uncultured bacterium
GCCCCTACGAGGGGTTGCTGGCGGCGCCGGCCGCCGACGTCTGCTACTCCTGCCACAAAGAGGGTAGTAAAGAAGTACTGGCGGCTCACGAAGGTCGCCACACGGCCTCGCTGGCCTGCGTGGACTGCCACACCGGCCATTCCTCCGCCGAAAAAGGCCTGCTTTCGGATAAAACCCACGCACCGTTTGCCGACGGTGACTGCGAAACCTGCCACAGTCTTCCGGATAACGAAGGCAAGATCCAGTTCGAGGAAGGTGTAAGCCCCGGCGAACTCTGCGCCGCCTGCCATGATGATATTGTGGAGATGACCAGCGCCGAGCATCCCCATCCGGCGGTCGAAGAAGCCAATTGTGTTGACTGTCACGATGCCCACTCGGCGAGATTCGGCAAACTGCTCACGAAACGGCCGGCTGAAATGTGTGCCGATTGTCATGACCAGGTTCTTACTTCGTCCGGGTTGACGCCGCACATGCCGGTGGTACTGGGCGAGTGCACCAAATGCCACCAGGTGCACGGCTCCGATCACGCCGCGTTGATGCCGACCGGCGAAATCGAATCGGTTTGCCTGTCGTGTCACACCGATTTCGCGGCCCAGCGCGATTCGGCCTCGACCCACCACGCCGCCGCCGGCGACTGTCTGTATTGCCATAGCCCCCATGAGGGCCAGGGCGCCGCTATTCTGGCCAGAGAGCCGGCCCAACTATGCGTTGACTGTCATCAGGTTGGTCAGGAGGCCCTCAAGGCGACCTCGGCCCACCAGCCGTATTTGACGGGGAGTTGTGCCGGCTGCCATCAACCGCATTTCAGCAATACCGAGAACCTGGTCCGACCCGGCGGTACCAAAGTGTGCCTGGCCTGCCATGCCGATATTCAGAAACGGCTGGAGATGCCGAACGTTCACGCGGCGGCCGAAGAGGACTGTCAGGGCTGCCATGCGCCCCATTATTCCGACCAGCAGTTCCTTCAGACGGATCACCAGAAACAGCTTTGTGCCGAATGCCACGATTACGGCGATCTCGATATGGCGAGCGCCTTCGTGCACACACCGGCGGCCGAAGGCGACTGTTCCGGCTGCCATAACCCGCACGGGAGTGTCAGAGAAAAGCTCGTCACAGGCCGGCTGTACAAAACTGTTATTAACGGCGTGCCCGTCGGAAGGGTGCCGCGACTTACTGATAAAACATCCGACCTGTGCTATACCTGCCACGAAGACCTCACGGAGGAATTTCGCCGGGAGAACACCCATGCTCCGGTCCTTGAGGGCCAGTGTGATGCCTGCCACGTTTCCCATGGTTCGGATTATGCCGGTTTTGTAAAGGCCGCCCCGGCCGAGCTGTGCGGCGCGTGCCATGACGTCAATGACGAACTGACGGCGTCACACTCCGGGTATAATCTTGACGGGGCGAACTGCCTGGACTGTCATGACCCGCATGTCGGCGAGGGGACAAACCACGTGAGGGCCAAGAGCCACGCACCGTTCGCCGACGGTGACTGCGAGACCTGCCACGAAGCGGGAACTGACGGTAAGGCCGTCTTAAACGCCGAAGCGTCCGAACTGTGCGCCGCCTGCCACGACCAGGTAAGTGATGAGATGGGTCTGGCCCACGTGCACGCGCCCTTTGAGGCCGGCGAATGCGTCACCTGCCATTCACCTCATGCGTCGGGCAATGACTACCTCCTGACCCGCCCGGAACCGGCCGTGTGCCTGGATTGCCACGATGATTACACGGCTCTGATGAAGGCGACCGTGAAACATCAGCCGTTTGCCGATGGCCGCTGCTCCGACTGCCATCGGCCGCACGCCTCGCCCTATCCGTATCTGGCTGACAAACCGGCCGAAAGCCTCTGTCTGAATTGCCACGAACGCCTTAAGAAAGAAATC
This sequence comes from uncultured bacterium, assembly GCA_965602205.1. Taxonomy (GTDB): domain Bacteria; phylum Zixibacteria; class MSB-5A5; order GN15; family FEB-12; genus DAOUUR01. The sequence continues at coordinate 1,884 of CBFCYQ010000015.1, forward strand.
GAAGGAGGCGTGGCGCACGAACCGGCCGCTGCCGGCGACTGCGGCGCCTGCCATGAGGCCCACAGCGGCGAAGTAGGGGCCCTGCTCAAAAAGACCAGAGCCGACCTGTGCGCCGACTGCCATGACCTGGCCGACCCACAGACAATCCAGGCGCACTCCAATTTTGACGTCGCCGAATCCAACTGTCTGAATTGCCACCTGGCTCACGCGGGCAAAAAAGGCACGAAAGGTCTGCTGATGCCACAGCAGCACGCTCCCTTCGCCGAAGGTGAGTGCGCTTCGTGTCATGAGGACGGCCAGGCTCATTTGCTGGTGGCGCCGGTGAAAACAATGTGCCTGGAGTGCCATGATGGTTTTCAGGAGGAGATGGCCCGGCCGCATGTTCATGCCCCGGTGGCCTCGGAAGACGGCTGTGTGGGCTGTCACGGCCCGCACGTCGGTTTCGGCGCGGCTCTTCAGAAAAAGCAGGGTGCGGAAACGTGTTTGACCTGTCATTCCGGAGCGGAGTTCACAGGCAAGGAGAAACACGAAGCGGCCTTCGAAGACTGCAGCAACTGCCATCAGCCGCACTCATCAGATTACAAAACACTACTGGATACTCCGGATATATTAGAGCTGTGTATGACGTGCCATGATGATGCTAAAGAGACTCACTATCACCCGATGGGTGACGGTGTCATAGATCCTCGCACCAAACAGGCGCTTACATGCACCGGCTGCCATTCGGCTCATTCCTCGGATCACCCGGAACTCCTGGTTGCCGAAAAAGACAGAAAGCTTTGCATTCTTTGTCACGATGTCGCGAAACATTAGCGGGGCGGCCCGGGCTCCGTTCTTGGCATGCAGGGCGCCGGCTGGCGGCAGTCGGCCTGACCGCTGTTCTGACCCTGGCGCCTCTTTTCGGGGCTGCCCAGCAGTTGCAGCAGCGTCTGTCGACTCTCGGCGGCGGGCGGCGACTGGTAAGGCCCGTGGCCATGGCTCTCTCCCCGAGCGGCCAGCAGGTGGCCATAGTCGACCAGGCCCTGGCCGTGATTATCGTGATCGACCTGGACGGTGATGTCATCTGGACGGTCGGCAAACAGGTGCATCTCGACCAGCCGCAGGCGGTCTGGTTCGCCGCCGAGGACCGACTTTGTTTTGTTCAGCAGAATCAACCTTATATTCTTGCGGTCTCCCAGAAAAACGTCGCCGTACTGGACACGCTCGTCGATCTCTCCGAAGCTCTGACCGACGAATACAGTATCGACCAGGTGGTCAGACATGGCGATTACGGCTATCTCGTGCTTGACAAGACCTCGGCACAAATCCATTTGCTGGACCAGGCCTGGAATCTCTCGCCTGCTTTCATGAAGAACGGTTCGGGCAAAGGACGGCTGCTGGTCCCCACCGCCGTGGCCTCGATAACCGGCAACCGGGTGGTGGTAACTGACCGCAAAAACTATCCCGTACAAGTGTTTACAGCGGAGGGGAAGTTCCTCTTCCAGGCCGGGTGGAACCAGCCCGCGACCGAGCGCAGTTGGGAGGCAACCGCGATCACTGTCGACAACCGCGAGATTATCTGGGTGGCCGATGAAACCAATCGGCAGTTCCGTTTTTACGATCCGTCGGGTGTCCCCACCGGTACCAGCGCCTTTGAGGATCAGAGCCTGCTTCCGGTAGCCATGACCGCCACCAGTGATGGACGTATTTTGGTGCTTGATGCGCGCGGGGATTTGTTGTTCTATGTTATTGAATGAATGGGAACAAGTGTGAAGTTTCGGATTATCACATTTACGATTGCTTTGGCCGTGCTGTGGCCTTCGGCTTTTGCCGGTCAGTGGCATGTCGGTGAGTCGCTCAGTTGTCAGGATTGCCACCTCCAGCACGCGACTCAGGATGGTGAGCCGCTGCCGGGCGGACCTTACTCGACAATGCTCATCGAGGCCAGTGTCAACGAACTATGCCTTTCGTGTCACGACGGAACCGACCCGACCGCGCCCGATGTGCAGTCACCGGTGACGATGTATTCGGCCGGGTCTACCGGTGAAAGCGCCGCCGGCTACTTCGGCCAGAACGGCGTCGACAACCCCCGGGGGCATGGGCTTGGGTTTGGGGCCGTGACACCCCTGCAGAACCAGGGACTGTTTGTCCAACTCAACTGTGCCAGTTGCCACGCCGTGCATGGCAACGGTAACTATCGAAATCTGCTGATCGACCCGGCCGGTGTCAGTGATTCACTGGCGGTTGTCGAGGGCGTCCATATCTTCACCGAATTCTCGCCGGCAAACCCGCCCTCCGTGCCCGGTTCGGTGGCCGCCTACGACCGCGACAATGTCGGCTACAAGGGAAACATGTCCCTGTGGTGTGCCTCCAGCCACGATATGCTCGCCGCCAACGAGCAGTCGTCGACCACAGCCCACTTCAACGGCCACCCGAGTGACGTCGCCCTGGATGCCTATTCTCCATACAACCATACCGTTCCCGGTCACTGGACGGCCGGTGTCGGCGAAGGATTCGATCTGGTTGACGGCGGCGTCGCGCGGCTCCCGTTCAATTCCCCCGGAGCCACCGACTTTGCCAGCGCCAGAGTGGCCGGTGCCTCTGATGAAGTGCAGTGTCTTAGTTGTCACAAGGCGCACGGTGGAACCTATATGGGCAGTATGCTCTGGCCTCATCGCGAAGGCGGCGCCGAGTACATAGCAGGATGTCAACAATGTCATAACAAGTAGGGCGACGGCTGGATGGTTTTGAAAAAAATAACAGGACGAGTTGTCTCGCTGGGTATTATCGGGTGGCTGACCGTGCTGCCGGCCGCCGGGTCGGCCGATGACGGCCAATTCCGCAACTCTCCTCACGGGTCTACCTCGGATGGTGTGTTAAGGACTACAGATCTCCCGCAGGGAAGCTGCGCACAGTGTCACACCGCTCATGACGGCGGCACTGCCCAGCCGTTCGGGCTCTTTCAGGAAAACTCCAACCAGTTGTGTTTTACGGCCTCCCAGGGAGGTTGTCATGCCGATCAGCCCGCCGGCGCTTCCTCCGGTTACCCCGCCCAGGAATCGGACCGCATGCCCGAAGGTTCGGCCGACCCCGGTTATTTCGAGTTTAACTCCTCCGGCACCAGAATCCCCGGGCTCCAAAACCTCGTGCGCTGGCCCGGCCAGGTGATATGGGAAAACGGGCTGTACTCGCAACATTATTCCGATCCCGATATGCCTGTCAAAGACATCTTTGGCTGGGGCGCGTGTGATAATTGCCATTCCGTGCACGGCTCCCTGGCGCCTCACGATATGCTCGACACCACCTACAGCGGTATCACCGGCTCCGGGATGAGCGCGACTCCCGAAAATTATGCTCTCTGCTTTTCGTGTCATAACGATCTCACCGGTCCCATCGGTATGGATGATTCTTCGAGAATGATCGCCTATTTCTACGATCGCAGCATAAACGTCGGGCCCCAGGCCGGACACGGTGTCTCCACCGGGGGCGGCTATGTGGCCACGGGCTCGCGTCTGCCCTGCTACGACTGCCATAATCCCCATGGTTCGGTCGGTTATGGCGGCCTGGGCGCCAATAGATATCTCCTGAGTGACCAGCGACCCGGCTGGTATGGCCTCATTGATATTAAAAATGACAATGCTCAGGTGCGGCGCTTCTGTTCCGGGTGTCACCCGCCGTCGGATGTCGCCTCGACCGGGACTGTCGAGGGTCTTTCGCTGTCGCCGCTGCCAGCCCTCGTGGGGGCGCACGCGTCGACCTCCGACGTCCATTGCTATGAGTGCCATGGCCGCGATTACGACACGCCGACCAGTCGCAACGTGCACAATCCTGATCCCGGAGGTGACTGCATCGGTTGCCATTCCACTGAGCGGGGCCCGAGAAGAGCCGTCGTCACCGAATTTGAACTCCAGGCGCATCATGTTGCCCCCGTCGGACAGACCGATAGCGTCACCAACAACGATTGCGGTGTCTGTCACATGGAAGGCTCGGCCATATCGGCGGACGTCAATTCCGTGTATCATGCTAACGGCCTGCTCGAACTGCGCCACCCGGACAACGGAATGGCCCTTCCCGGTTTTGCCGATCTCACGCGCGATCTTTACTCGGCTGCCCTGGAACCCTGGGTGCTCGACGTACAGAACGACTTCTGCCTGGCCTGCCACGATGCCAACGGGGCGCTTTCGCTGGAGGCGCGCGTGCCGGGAGGTACCGCTCAGGCCCCGTTCTCCGTTGCCGGTGCCGTCGTCATCGACGTTAACAGCCAGTTCGCACCGACCAACCAGTCCTATCACCCCGTCAGGGCCGTCGGCAATAACCCCTACACCGTCCCCGGCACCGAGAACAATTTCACGCCCACCCTGCTGCCGCCCTTCAACCAGACACAGGCCCACGATCCGATAAGTTGTTTTGACTGCCACGAAACCAGCGGCCACGGCAGCGCTAACACTGGCATGTTGCTTGTCGAAACATATTTCCGTGAAGCGACCCTGCATCCGAGCTTCTGGACGGCTCAGCAGGAATTCTGCGGGCGCTGCCACAATCTCACCTATTACACGCAGTCGCCGGCAGGCGTCTCGCGCTTTGAAAATCACGACAAGCCGCCGCACGTCGAGCCCGGGGGAGTAGCCAAAAACAGCCTCTCCTGCCGCGGCTGCCACGCCGGCATCTACGATTATGACCAGGATACGGGTTGCGACAACGCTTCTGGAATCGGGCGGATTCACGGCTATACGCACATTAACAGCGCCTGCTCGCCGACACCGGGCACGCAGCCTGCGGCCTTCCTTTTCGGCGGCTACATGAACGGCTGGCAGTTTATAGACGCCCAGAACGGCATGTGTTACGCCAATTGCCATCACTCCGCGGGGGTGAACTACTGATGTCGCCCCGTCTTACAGCATATCTTATGGCGGCTGTCATCACCGGTGGTGCGACCGTTGTCGTCCGCGCTGACCGACTTTATGGTAACGCCATGTTATCGTACCAGCATATCGAACAGCCGGACGGTGCCACGCGCAAGGACGATCTCACCCGGGAAACCTTGCTGGTTAATTTCGAGGATGTGCTGTTCACCAAGAACCAGATTCGTCTGGCGGCTAATCTCAGTCGACGGGAACTGTCGTTTTCTAACTATCATGAGTTCCGTCCCATATATTATTTCGATCTGAAAAGTGCCGGCTATGCTTTCCATACCAGCTACTCTTCTTACAAGAGGCGCAGCCTGGTTATCGGCAGCGACAGGACTATCAATGTATACCATCGCGACTGGCGTAGCACGGCTCAGTTCAATTACGAGAAACTGCCCAAACTGAACATCGTCTACAACCGGCAGAAGAGTTTCGACAAAGAGAGCGTCAAACGCTACGATTCCCGGAGCCGTAACCTGGTTCTGGAAAGCAACTATATTTATAAGGCGCTCAGCCTGCGCACCAGTCTCAACGATCTCCTGCAGAGAAGCGATCTGCCGGGAGGGTCGGAAAACCGTACCAGAAGCTACACCGGGACCGTCGCCATCAGCCTGCCGCTGCAATCGTTCGGCTATCTCAGCACCACCTACAATTATTATCATACACGACGATATTCGGATGAATCGCTGCGGCGCAAGTCCTTCACGCATTCCGCGACGAGCCTGGCTACTCTTGCGCCTATCAAAAACGTTACCCTTAATCTCAACTATTCAGGCCGGTTCAACACCGCCCGGGCAGGATTCCAGGAACAGGACAATGCCAATCAGAATTTTTCATCCCAGATCGCCTATCAGCCCCTGTCTTATTTGAACTTGCAGGCCATAAAAGCCTACCAGATCGGAGACGAGACCGGCGCCTATCAGATAGCCGAATACGCCACGGCTTCCGCCACCCTGACGCGATACCTGCGCAACGGTGTGGATACACGAATCACATACAGCCGGACCATGTTCCAGCAATCGAACCGGCTGCTGCCTGTCCGGGGTGACCAGGGACAGGTTATCGAAAACCGCCGCCTGGACAATTACAGCCTCGACACTTATTACGGCTCAGTGGGCTTTACAGCCTACAACTATATAAAGACCTACCTCGATATGTCGGTATCGCGCGACAGTGACCCGGCTGACCCTATTCGGCGCTACCAGATGACCCGTTCGATTGACGTGCGCCTGGAGATAAGTCGGAAGATGGAAGGACGGGCCAGCTTTACCAGTCTTTACCAGGGCGAAAAACTCCGGTTCGACCGAAGTTTCTCCAAAAACTACAACCTCGGCTTCACCTACTATCCCGAGCGCAATTTGAACATGAACCTGACATACATATACACTTCTTTTCTTGGCGCCAACAGACTCCGCACGGGATCGTTCACGGGCTATGTCAGCTACTCTTTCCGCCGCGCCTTCAGTGTCTATCTGACCCTTAACAGACAGACGCAGAGACAGGAGACACCGCTTCCCGGCGTCGAGCAGTTTACGGAAGTTACCACTCGACCCCGAACGGTTAACGGGCAATTGCTCATCTATCTGTCTCAGAAGAGTACCCTGTCATTGGGCTATTTGTACAGCCGAACCGAGAACCGCGAGGGAGGACGCCAGACAAGCAGATCAGTGCAAAGTGTGCTAAATATTCAAATATGAGACCTGGATAAATTAAATGAAAACAGTCGCAAAATTGACAATCGTTGGCGCCGCTGTTACGGCGATGTTGCTCTCATGCGCTCACAACCGTGCCTACGTCAACGAGGAGGCCGACTTCGGATTCTACACCAAGGTGGGCATCTTGCCTTTCAGCAACCTGTCGACGGATAAGAATGCCGGGGAGAAAGTCACTTCCAGCTTCGCCACGGAACTCCTGATGTTGAATACGGTGCAGGTGGCCAACATGGGCGACTTGCAGACCGTGATGAGAAAAGTGCTCGAAAAAATCCCGGCGAACCTGTCCGAGGAGTTGACGGCCGAGGACGTCCAGAAAATCGGCCTCGAGGCCGGCGTTCAGGGTGTGTTTGTCGGGGCTGTCAAGGAGTATGGCATGGTTCGCTCCGGACAGGACCAGTTCCCGCTGGTGTCGGTCATGGTGCGCTTCATCGATTGCCAGGTGGGTACGGTCGCCTGGAGTTATGAAGTCACCCGCCGCGGCGGCCCCAAATTCCCCGTCTTCTCTTTCGGAGAGACCCATACTCTGGGTGAGATGACGGCCAAGGTCTGCCGCGATTTGGCCCGCTCCTACAAGAAAGCTACGGAGTAGAATTCCATGAAGACTGTAGTGAGGACACTTATCGGGCTAATGACGCTGGCACTGATGGCGGGGTGTGCATCCAACATGGTGGCCCGCAAGCGAGGTGACCAGCCCATACCCGCGCAGCCCCGCATCGCCGTTCTGCCGTTCGAAAACCTCAGTGGCAGAGAAAACGCCGGCGATGTAGTCACGGACTACTTTCAGTCAACCATGGCCGCCGACGCCCGCTTTGTCACGGTCGAGCTTGGCGAGACCTACGATGTCCTGCGGCGTAGTCGCATTCGATCCAGTTGGCTGATGACCCGGGAGCAAATGAATAATCTCAGGGACGAGTTGAACATCGATTATATCCTGACCGGTTCGATTCTGGAGTACGACGAGTATGAAAACAACTATCTTGGACGAATCCCCCAGGTTTCCTTCAACACGCGGCTGGTCGATTGCAACACCGGGAAAACCATCTGGACGGCCGTGTCCAATGGGCGTGGCGACAGGGGCGAGGTAGCTTTCGGAATCGGCACCATTACTTCAGCCGAGGTCCTGGCCAGGAATATGGTCTCCAGCGCCGTAAGCAACATTGCCGGCCATATCAAGCGCTAAGCTATGCGTACTCCGAGCATTACAGTTGGCGTCATATTGCTGATCTCCATCGCTGTCGGGATATCTGACGGCGCCGCCCAGGACATTAACAGCCGCATCGTGGTGACCGGACTGGCCTTCGATGACGGTGCCAATCGCCGGCTCCGCAACCCCTCTTCCATGCACTTTGACGTGCACGCCGGGGAAGTGGTGGTCGCCGATGCCGGCAATAGCCGCATCCTCATTTATGACCGGGATCTCATTCCCAGGTATTCGTTCGATCATTTTGTGCCGGACCGCAGTACCGGCAACTTGGTCAAAGGACAGCCCAAAGCCGTGGTAGTCAACAGCCAGGGGGAAATAATCCTCTCCGATAACCTGGTTAACTACTTGGAAGTCCTTGACTTCAGGGGAAGGCCGATCGAGAAGATCTTCCTCAATAAGGCTCTGGGAGATACCAGCCTGACCATCCGGCCGGAGTGCTTCACCATCGACGAACAGGATAACCTCTATATAGTCACCACCGGCGATCTGGTCACCGTCCTCGTCCTTGACCGCAATTTCCAGCTCAAGCGATCATTTGGCAAAAAAGGTACCGGGCCAACCGATTTTAACACAATAATATCGCTCTGTCACCGAGATGGCTGGCTTTATATGGCGGATGTCTATGCTACTCCGGCAGTTAAGGTATTTGATACGGCTGGTGCTTATATCAAAGGCTTCGGCGCTCACCAGGTCGACCGCGCCGATGTCTCTTTACCCTCGGGTATAGCCGTTATGGAGGACAAGGACGGGCAGAAGTACATCTGGATAGTCGACGGCCTCCGCCAGGTCATAAAAGTCCTTAACTCTGAGGGCGAGTTTCAGGCCTTCGTCGGGGGGTTTGGATTCGGCCTGGGTGAGTTCCGGTATCCAACGGCAATCTCTTTCAGCGGAAATACCTTCTATGTTCTGGAAAAGGTCGGGGGCCGTATCCAGAGTTTTCGTATAGATTGAAGCCGCCGCCGGCTCAAATGTGCCGGAAAAGAGGGCAATTTCCCCAAAAAAACAAATAATAGGCCGTTATCCTCTCTTTTTCTCTTGACATTTGCGTGACAATTAAATATCTTTAGGCCAAGATTGAGGCTAGGAAATACTCGCGGAGATAATAGGGCTGAATTTACTTCTCCTGCCTGCGCCAAGCGCAGATTTGACCAACAAAACACTGAATAATTAGACGGAAAGAAAGCGAAAGAAACCAGATGACAACCAGACCTTGTGAATATGTTCACAAAACTCTTGGAGCCCGGAGGGTCTCCGAGCCGTCGTCGTTGGGTCAACTCTCGCGCGAGGATATGCTCATAAGCGGCAGTATGCCAATCTGTTCTATCGCTTGTAAGTATACCAAACTGTTTCAGAAAACAAGACAAAACCATATGAGGTTCAAACACTGGTGTTTAACAACCAAAACTCAACAGGAGGAAAGCCAATGAAGAAGGTTATCTTGGGCTTGGTCGTCCTGGTCGCTTTCGTAGCGGGCAGCGCGCTGGCCGGTGACTATCATACCGGTGGTACGCTGAACTGCGCCGAGTGCCATGTGATGCACTATAGCCAAACCCACGGTTACAACTCTGACGGAACCGGCCTTACGGTCGATCTCGGTCTGACAGGTCCTTACCACTACCTGCTTCGCGACGAGATCAACAACCTGTGCCTGGCCTGTCACGACAATCAGACCTTTGCCCCGGACGTTCTGGCCGATAACGGTGGCCTTGTCCCGACCAATGGTCGGCAAGCCGGCGCTCTCAACAGGGACAATACCGCTCCCTATTTTGATCAGACCGGCCACACCCTCGGCAGCGGTCTTGTCGCTCCCGGCGGTACTTTCCAGAACACCGACGGTCTGACCTGCATCGACTGCCATCAACAGCACGGTTATGCCGGCTTTGTCAATCCTACCAACAACCCGTACCGTAACCTGCTATACAGTGCCGGTGGAGTGTCCGGCCCCGGTGTCAGCTATGCTGTTGCTACTAATGACCCGACCAAGGATATCTTTGAATTGTCTGCCGCCCTGGGTGGCGACCACTACGACATCCAGAACGTGTTCTTCAACGAGCCGGATCAGACCGCTTCCGGTTATGGTGCATGGTGCCAGGGCTGCCACACCGATTTCCACGGCTCGTCCAGCGACGCTAATATGCGTGTCACCGGTGCTCCTGTTTCAACCCAGTGGCTGCGTCACCCGACCGCTGATGCCGATATCGGCGGCGCCGCTACCGGCGGTCATTCCAGCCTTGACGAACTCGGTGCTGCCGCCTATCGCGTGCAGTATATGAGCTCCACGGGCGAATGGGGTACCTGGGGTACCGCTGAGGCAGTCGTCTCGGCTGATCTGACTCCGAGTTGCATGACCTGTCACAAGGCTCACGGTAACACCCGCGCCTTTGGTATTATCTGGGCCACCGGCGCCGCCAACTGGGGTGAAGACGGTGACGGCACTTCTTACCAGGCTCTCTGCACTCAGTGCCACGTTCAGGGTGGTTGATACCATTGAGGTAAATCATTACCTGGATTATAAAAGCGGATGGGAACTCAAAACCCATCCGCTTTCTTATTGAAAAGCCATAATCTCTCTTCGCCCCGAAATCCCGTCGGTTTTGCTCCAACCTTAGCTAAGGGCGTGACATCCCAGACAAAGCTCGGTCCGGTCGGCAAAATCCGCCAGCAGTTGTGGCGCTCTGCCCGTTAGATCATGGCAGGTCTGGCACTCAATCCGACCATCAAAAAGCTTCAGGCGCGGATCGACATCGGCGCGGATTCTGTTGCCAGGTTCACCGCTGCCAGCGACCACCGTAACTCCCACGGGGTGACTGCTGTGCTCATCAAACTGATACGAACCTGTCATATATGCCGTTGAAAACGTCTCACTCCGGCTGCCGCCCTCGGCGTGGCAGGACAGGCAGATACCTGAAGGGGAGAGGCTGGACTGCATCCATCCCTCGGAGTGAAAAATCTCGGCGGCTTGCCGGTGCCCTTCAGAAAGCTCTGACGGCCGGCTCTCAGTGTCGTGACAGGACGAGCAGACATACTCCACCGTCTTTCTCTCGACCTGTACCGAAAACCGGTTATCTCCCGCAGAGATAGCGGAAGGGCTGTGAAACTTGTGGCAGGCTCTGCACTCACGGCCGGTGCCGTCATGAAATCCCAAAGTACGGCCGACGCTTCCGCTGCCAATAGACTCATGGCAACCGACACAGCTTGCCTGAGCCTTGAATCCCGGAGCAGCACCTCCGCTCGACGTCGATGTCACCGGGTGACATACAGTGCAACTGATATCCTGATGAGATCGAATCGGCCCGGCCGCCGCCACGACTGGCAGCAAGGCCGCAAGGAAAGCCGCCGGGAGTAATTTCACGAAGTCGGTCATATTTCACCTGTGCAGTTTATCGGCTCTTGGAAAGGCCAATCTTTGGCAAAAGGGCGGCGCAGCCCGCCCGGGAGGCTATTCTGTTCGCAAGTTCAACAATTGAACAGTATGAAATCGGCCGGCCGCTGGAATTATCACCCCGTGGCTGTATTGTCGCTGTGGCAGGGAATCTGGCCCGCAACGAAAACGGCTCTTTCTCCGCAGGTCAATCCAACCGGAACCAACCTGCCGGGAGTGAGTCGGCAACAACGGATCCCGGAAATCACCAGGGGCGCCGCCAATCAGGAGCTTTACGGGCCTATTAGTCCGGTTTGGCCTTCTGGATGGCTGTTATTTTTCTCGTCGGAAGGGGAATCAGCCATATTCCTATTGACAAAGTGGTGAGATTTGTTCATTTTACCGGTCGATTGTTGTTAACGTGAGGAATGCGTTGCGATGCGGTGGTATTTCTCATCGGGGCATCCGTTGTTGCTAAGCGACGACGGTCACTTATCCGGCCAGCGCTTTTTAGGTCCTGCCGATGTTGTTTTTCTATTCCATGTTGTAGGTTTTCGCCGGCCAGCAGGTGCTTCGGGCAATCGCTTGAGCCCTTCCCGGTGGATTTGCATGGGCGGGTTTGTGAAAGTTTTCACAGGCTCGTTTCAACATCGTCACCCCGGTAGTGACTGCCGGCGAGCCGGTAACATGCAGCGTACCGGGCCGATATCCAGCCGCACCATCCTCCTGGTCTATGTTATTCCGTGGGCAATCTCCATAAGACGCATCGGTTGTTTCCGGTCTGACTACCCGGGAAGTGAGGATGATGATCCGGCCGGCGACTGAGCCTGAAAACGGCCAAGAATCGATCGGCTGACCCGGTCCGTCTCGGTCTGATTTCGGTGCCACCGCGATAGATGAAATTCCCGGCGGACGATACTGCCTCTGGCAATTACCACCCGGCGGGAGCGAACTACAGGCGCAGAAAGGAAAACCTATATGGACGAGTGGCGAGGGTGGCCGAAGATTCAGTTCGAGTCAGAGATGGACCCGAGCTTTGCCGACGAGATTGCTTCAATACCCGGGGGCGACAAACTATTCTCATGCATCCAGTGCGGAACGTGCAGCGGTATGTGTCCGTTGAGTCCCTGCATGGACTACACGCCGCGTCAGATAATCGCGATGATACGGGCCGGTTCCAGGGGAAAGGTGCTGGCCAGCCGCACGACCTGGTTATGTGCTTCATGTTACGCCTGTACAGTGGAGTGTCCGAAGGAAATAAAAATCACGGATATCATGTACGCCGCCAAGCGCCTGGCAATAAAAGAAGGGGCATATCCGCGACACTTCGGAATTCCGATCCTGGCCAACGAGTTCTTCAAGGCTGTCGAAAAGTACGGGCGTAACACCGAAAGCTGGCTGACCGTCTGGCTGTTTTTGAAAAGTAATCCGATCCAGTTTTTCAAGTTTGCCGGCCTTGGCTTACGCCTCTTTCTGAAAGGACGCATCGGTCCCAAGAGAGACTCCGTCGAGCGCCGGGGTGAACTGCGAAGCGTCCTGAAAGTCCTGGAAAAGGAACACATGATCAAGAGCAAACGCGAGTTGGCATCAGCCGGTAGGGAGGTAGCATGAATTATCTGTATTTCCCCGGGTGTTCCTCCAGGAGTACCGGCCGGCCTTATGAAGAGTCGATGCTGGCGGTTTTCAAAAAACTCGATGTGCCCGTCGACGAACTGGAGGACTGGAATTGCTGCGGTGCCACGGCCTACATGGCCATCAGCGAACTGAAAGCGTTTGCCCTGTGCGCGCGCAACTTCGCTCTCGCCGAGCGGCAGAGTGAAGGCACCGGGGCCACTGACATGATGGTCCCCTGCGCCGCCTGTTACCTGGGACTGAACAAGGCCCAGCGATACCTCAACGATCACCCCGACATACGGGAAAAGGTGAAGGACGCTCTCGATGCCGCCGGGCTAGAGTACCAGGGCCGTGTCCGTGTCCGCCATCCGCTCGATATAATCATCAACGACATCGGCGTCGAGCGGGTGACTTCCCTGGTGTCACGCCCTCTTGAAGGCTATCGCGTGGCCTGTTACTATGGTTGCCAGATCATTCGGCCGTATGCCGATTTCGATGATCAGCATAATCCAACCTCGATGGAGAGAATCATAAAGGCCCTGGGTGCCGAGGTGGTCGACTGGCCGCTCAAAACGCGCTGCTGCGGCGGATCACTAAGCGGCACGGCCCAGGACCTCGGGTTGCGTCTCAGCAAGATGCTGCTGGATGAGGCGGCTCGGCGCGGCTGTAACGTCGTCGCCACCGCCTGCCCGCTGTGCCAGTTCAACCTTGAGTGTTATCAATCGCAAATGAAGCGGCGGTTCGGAGAAGCCGTCAATGTGCCGGTGGCCTTCTTTACCCAGTTGATGGGCATGGCCTTCGGCCTTGGTCGGCGTGAACTCGGGCTACAACGTTTGTTTGTGCCGTTGCGGAACCCTTCCAAGGAAAAAGCCGCAGGAGGTAACTATGTCACCAAGTGATAATATTTCCAATGGCCATCCCAAAGTCGGGGTTTACATTTGTCACTGCGGGATCAACATCGCTCACACCGTCGATATCGACGGCACCATCGAGTTTTCCAAAAGCCTTCCCAATGTGACCGTTGCCCGCGAATACAAGTTCATGTGTTCCGATCCGGGACAGGAGTTGATTCAGAAGGATCTGCGAGAGGGGCTGATCGACCGCGTCGTTGTGGCTTCCTGCTCGCCCCTCATGCACGAAGCGACCTTCCGGCGGGCGATGGCGGCCGGCGGTGGCAATCAATTTCTCTTCCAGATGGCCAACATCCGGGAACACGTCAGTTGGGTTACCGAGGATCCACAGGCGGCCACCGAAAAGGCCAAGGCGCTGATTGCCGCTGCCGTCCAGCGCGTCGCCCTGCATCAGCCGCTGGAACGCACCCGCGTACCCGTCAATCCCAACGTCATGGTCGTCGGCGGTGGCATCGCCGGTATTCATGCCGCTCTCACGCTGGCTGAAGCCGGCAAACAGGTTTACCTGGTGGAGAGGGAACCGACTATCGGCGGGCACATGGCCAAGTTCGACAAGACTTTTCCGACTCTGGACTGCGCCGCCTGCATCCTGACACCCAAAATGTCGGCCGTCCAGGCACACCCCAACATCACCATGTGGACCTATTCCGAAGTTTCCGAAGTGGAAGGGTTCGTCGGTAACTTCAAGGTCAAGGTGAAGCGGAAACCACGCTACATCAAGGAAGACCTCTGTGTCGGCTGCCTGGACTGCATCGACGCCTGCATTTTTAAAAAGGGCAAGTTCGATGATGAGTTCGACGTCGGCATGAGCAAACGCAAACCGATCTACGTTCCGTTTCCCCAGGCGACACCTCTCGTGGCCGTCATTGACCCGCAGACCTGCGCCCAGTTCAGGACCGGCAAGTGCAAGCAGACCTGCGCCGAAGTCTGCGAACGTGATGCCGTCGATTTCAACCAGACTGATGAAATCAAGGAAATTGAAGTCGGGGCCATCATCGTGGCCACCGGCTTTAAGACCTTCGATGCCGGCCGTATCTCCCGCTACGGTTACGGCAAATATCCCAATATCTACACCAGCCTCGAGGTCGAGCGCATGGTCAACGCCTCCGGTCCGACCGGGGGAGAGGTGAGGCTTAAGGACGGCAAGAAACCCGGCGTGGTCGGGATCGTTCATTGCGTCGGCAGCCGTGATGCCAATACCAATCGCTATTGCTCGCGTGTCTGCTGTATGTATTCCCTGAAACTGGCCCACCTCATCAAGGAGCGCACCGACGCCCAGATTTACAACTTCTACATTGACATGCGCTCTCCCGGCAAGAGTTACGAGGAGTTCTACGAGAGGCTTCTCGACGAAAAGGTGCATTTCATTCGGGGGCGGGTAGCCGAAATCACCGACTGGTGGCTGGCTCCCGAAGAAGTGGGCAAATTGGTGATCCGGGCCGAGGATACCCTCGTCGGCACGGTGCGCCGGATTCCCGTCGACATGGTCGTCCTCTCGGTCGGCCTGGAAGCGCAACCCGACGTCGATGACGTGCGCCGCATGTTCAATATCAGTTGTGGGCATGACGGCTGGTTCCTCGAACGACATCCCAAGCTGGCGCCGGTGTCGACATTCACCGACGGCGTTTTGCTGGCCGGATGCTGCCAGGGCCCCAAGGACATTCCCGATACCGTGGCCCAGGCCGGGGCGGCCGCCGCCGAGGCGCTGGCCATCATCGATAAAGGCCATGTGGAACTCGAGCCGAACACGGCCTTCGTTCAGGAAGAACTCTGTTCGGGCTGCAAAACATGCCTGCCTCTGTGCCCGTACAGCGCCATCGGCTTCCTCGATGAGAAGAAGATAGCCGAGGTTAATGGCGCCCTTTGCAAGGGTTGCGGCACCTGTGTTGCCGCCTGCCCGTCAGGGGCCCTTCAACAAAACCTCTTCACCGATGAGCAGATTTTCCAGGAAATCAAGGGAGTTGTGACCTATGTCTGATAATGAATCAACCCGAAAACCCTTTGAGCCTAAGATCGTTGCCTTCTTCTGTAACTGGTGTACTTACACCGCGGCCGACCTTGCCGGGACCGCCAGAATGAAGTATCAGCCAAATGTCCGGGTGGTGCGCATCATGTGTTCTGGCCGACTGGACCCGCAGTTCGTGCTGGCCGCTCTCCGCGAGGGCGCCGACGGCGTCCTCGTCGGTGGCTGTCATCCCGGTGACTGCCACTACCAGGAGGGAAA
Source organism: uncultured bacterium (assembly GCA_965602205.1). Taxonomy (GTDB): domain Bacteria; phylum Zixibacteria; class MSB-5A5; order GN15; family FEB-12; genus DAOUUR01. Next base: position 17,799 of record CBFCYQ010000015.1, read on the forward strand.
TTACAAGGCCCTGCGCCGCTTCACTCTCTTTAAGAAGCTGCTTGCCTCACTGGGCATCGAACCCGAACGGGTGCGCATGGAGTGGATTGCGGCTTCGGAAGGCGATAAGGTCAAGACGACTATAAACGAAATTACGGAAGCTGTCCGCCGTCTGGGACCTCTCCGCCTGGAGCCGCGTGCGCTGGATGGAATTGAGAAATCCCTGGCAGAGCCGGCGCCAACGGTGGAGGTGGCTCAAGGAGAGTCGATATGAGCAAACCAAAAGTGGCCTTTTACTGGTGCGCCTCCTGCGGCGGATGCGAGGAAGCCGTTGTCGATCTCGCCGAAGACATCCTCAAGGTTGTCGAAGCGGTCGACATCGTCTTCTGGCCCGTGGCCCTCGATTTCAAGCGCGCCGACATTGAAGCCATGGCGGACCGCGATATTGCCGTGAGTTTCATCAATGGCGCCATACGTACCTCGGAACAGTTCGAAATGGTGGAATTGCTGCGGAAAAAGTCCGGTCTGGTTGTGGCTTTTGGAAGTTGCGCCCAGCTCGGCGGCATACCGGGACTGGCCAACGTCGCCGACCGCGAACAGATTCTCGAAGAAGTCTACAGCAATTGTCCCAGTGTGGACAATCCGGATAAGCTCGTGCCTCTCGAGAAAACCGACGTTGCCGAAGGGACCCTGACCCTGCCCAGCCTGTGGAACACTGTGAAATGTCTCGACCAGGTGATCGAAGTCGACTATTACCTGCCGGGATGCCCACCGCCGGTAAACCTGATCCAGGAAGCGGTCAACGCCATTCTGACCAACCAACTGCCTCCCCGGGGGGCCATTCTTGCCCCTGACATTGCTCTGTGCGAGGAGTGCCCGCGGCGTGATTCCAAACCGGAGGACCTGGCCATCCGCGAATTCAAACGTCCCTCGGAAGTGGTCATCGATCCCGAGAAGTGTCTTTTGGCCCAGGGTGTTATCTGCATGGGGCCGGTCACGCGGAAGGGCTGTGGAGCTGCCTGCGTCGAGGGCAATATGCCCTGCACCGGCTGCCTTGGACCAACCGACCAGGTGAGCGACTACGGAGCTAAGGCACTGTCGGCCATTGCTTCGGCGGTGGACTCCGACGACGAAAAAGAAATCGCCGAGATCCTCGACAATGTCGTTGACCCCCTGGGTACCTTCTACCGTTACAGCCTGCCGGCTTCGCTTTTGCACCGACGTTATCAGGCAACCGTCCATGGAGGTAAACAATCATGAGTCGCAGAATCGTCATCGATCCCATAACCCGGCTGGAAGGTCACGGCAAAATCGATATCTTTATGAACGACAACGGCGGCGTCGACCGGGCCTACTTCCAGGTTCCGGAACTGCGCGGCTTTGAGCGTTTTGCCCAGGGGCGACCGGCCGAAGACATGCCCCAGATTACTTCCCGTATCTGTGGCGTCTGCCCGACCGCCCACCATATGGCCGCTACCAGGGCTCTCGACGCCCTCTACAAAGTCGAGTCGCCCTCGGCCGCCAAAAAGGTCCGGGAGTTGGTTTACTCTATGTTCTTTATCGAGGACCATGCCCTTCACTTCTATTATCTGGCCGGCCCGGATTTCGTCGTCGGGCCGAAAGCTCCAAAGGCGGAGCGGAATATCCTCGGCGTCCTCGATAAGGTCGGCCTGGAAATAGGCAAGACCGTCATCGGCGTGCGCAAAAAACTGCGCGACCTGATGACTCTGACAGCAGGGAAGGCTATCCATCCCGTTTTCGGTCTTCCGGGCGGCATCGCCAAACCCATAGCCTCTGAAGACCAGTCGAAGTTCATCGAGGCCGCCAACGAAGCCGTCGCGTTCGGCCAGTTCAGTCTGAAGCTGTTCAACGACGTCGTTCTCAATAAACCCGAGTATGTCGACGTTATCACGTCCGACGCCTACACACATAAGACCTATTACATGGGCCTGGTTGATGAGAGTAACAAGGTCAATTTCTACGACGGGGAATTGCGCGTGGTACGCCCCGACGGTACCGAACACGCCAAATTCCCCGGGCACCGCTACCTTGAACACATGGCCGAGCACGTGGAACCGTGGAGTTACGTGAAATTCCCCTTCCTGAAGGACCCGGGCTGGCAGGGTTTCACCGACGGTGCCGACAGCGGCATCTACGCCGTGGCGCCCCTGGCCCGCCTGAATGCCGCCGATGGCATGGCCACACCGCTGGCTCAGCAGGCTTACGAGCAATTCTATGAGACTCTCGGTGGCAAACCTGTCCATTTCACGCTGGCTACCAGTTGGGCCAGGTTGATAGAGTTGTTGTATGCCGCCGAGCGTATGAAAGAACTCGCCAACGATCCCGAGATCGTCAGCCCCGAGGTGCGCACCATCCCCACCAAAACCCCCACCGAAGGTATCGGCGTGGTCGAAGCCCCGCGTGGCACGCTCGTGCACCACTACAAAACAGACGAGCGCGGACTCATTACCGCCGCCAACCTGATCGTGGCGACCCAGAATAACGCCGCCCGGATTGCCCTCTCGGTGGACAAGGCCGCGAGGGGGGCTATCACCGATGGCAACGTCGATGACGGCATATTGAATATGATTGAGATGGCCTTCCGTGCCTATGACCCTTGTCACGGCTGCGCTTCCCACGCCCTGCCGGGTCAGATGCCCATCGTCGTGCGCGTCTTCGATGCTCGCGGAGAGCTGAGGCGTGAAATAAGACATGAACGATAGGCGTGCAAAACCACTCGTTCTCGGGCTCGGCAATGATCTGTTGGGTGATGACGGTTTCGGCATCCTGGCTGCCCGAGAGTTGACCCGCGAACTCGACGGTACCGCCGATGTAGTCGAAACCGCTTTGCACGGCGTTGCCCTCCTGGATCTGCTCATCGGCTACGACCGGGCCGTGATCATCGATGCCATCAACACCGGTCGCTGCCCCGCCGGGACAATCCTCGAACTGGGGCCGGAAGATTTCAAACCGGTCTCCGGCCCCTCCCCGCACTATACCGGCCTGCCCGAACTGATATCCCTCGCCGAACAACTGCATCTCGAATTTCCGGGAGAAATAAAAGTGTTCGCGGTGGAGACGTGCGATACTCAGACGGTCGGTGCACCCATGAGCGAGCCGGTGGTGCGGGCGCTAAGTGAGGTTGTCGAACGCGTCACGACCTGTCTCGACCACTGGACAGAGAAGATTTCGACTTGCTGAGGAAAAGCCCGGCATCCCGGCAAGTCCGGCCTTTAGTCAGTGTTGCCCTCTAACCTTTAGCTTTACGTGCTGCCCCACGATATCCTTCAGTCGCCCGCGAAAGGCTTCGAAGTCGTCGAACTGATCGACGCCGATGGCGTAGACGGAATAGGCTTTGGTCAGGTCAATAAAGGCCGTGTCACCTGCCGTGCGGGATTCCAACTTGACGCGGCCGAACGAAAAGGAGCTACTGTCCGGAGCGGGGACAACCACCGAATCGACCGCCAGCGACTCATCCCAGGTCAGAATGATACGGTCAACCTCGGCATCGGGATACACCAGGTCCAGGGGAAATAGCCTTTTCTCCAGCGGTACCTGCTCGCGTTTGTGCAGGGCATTGAAGAAAAAGGGATCGCAGTAGACGGTGCCCCCGATTTCATCCTCCGGTTTGAACTTAGTCGCCGCCACCGTGATAACCAGCGGCCTGTCCGCATCCTGCAGGTTCTGGACGGATACGGACCTAATACGGAAACTCCTCTCACCGCCGGAAAGTAGCCTGCCGACATATTGTCTCGTCTCCGTGTCAGTCATGCCCGTCAGTTTCCCTCGCAGAAATATCGCGTAGTTGCCCGTCACATCCATCGTGGTCTCGAGGGACAGATGCCGCGTACTGTCGACAAACACCCTGGTTTCACGAAACATCACGTTATCATCGCTCGTTGAGGCCGGCGTGCGCCGGATGACGCCCCCGCTTTCAATATTCATCAGGACATTGATGTCCTCATCTATCCAGGGAAGTTCACCGAAGGGACAGTTGTCGCAGGTAGGGTCCATCCAGATCGTATCCCGATCCAGTACCGACACGGCTATGACGTGGTTGAAGCGGACATTCGGGAAATCGACGTCAGTCCTCCCGTGGCCGCGGGTCAGGACCTGCACCGGATATGCCGGAAGTCCCAGGTTCCGGATTCTGGAAACCAGCAGGGTCGACATATCCTTACAATCTCCGTAGCCGCGTTGGGCGGTGAGCGCCGCTTCGTATGGTTTCCACCCGCCGATTCCCGCCTCGATGGCCACGTAGCGGATATCGCTTCGGACATTGTCATAAACTTCCTTGATCAGTCCCGCCGCCGTCCGATTTGGGTCCGGATTCGGCGGTGAGACCGTCTTCAGATATTTGTCGCGGGTGAGTTGCTGGTGCCATTTGCCGATACCTTTCCAGCTGCACTCTTCAAGTCGGTAGCCGTCGAGGTCGAACTGCTCGG
>CBFCYQ010000016.1:0-22063 GCA_965602205.1 uncultured bacterium
AGCAGATTCCCGGCGAAATCCTGCTACTTTTGGAGAAACTGCTGGCGGTCAGCCCGGACGAACGCTTCTCCAGCCCCGGCGAGTTGATGATCACTCTCGAGGCCATTAACGATTTTGAGAAAAGCCATCCGAAGGATACGCACGCCGTCAGCCGAAAAGCCACTCCCCGGCAGTACCTTATGATTTCTGTACTGGTAGTCCTGCTGGTCATCCTTTGGTCGATAATCGCCAGTTACAACAATTAGACGATCCCGCCAGCGAACACACGCATCGCGCCTTCCCGTTTCGAAGATATGAGGCCTTTCGGCACCTGGCTGCGACACTTTCTGTCCGTGGCACAACGGGTGAAAAAGTTGTTTGCCTGGGGCGGAAAATGCGCTATTTTTAGAGGTTTGGCTTATTTGGCGGACACACCTGTAATGGAGTGATAATGATTACGAATCATAATTCTGAAGAAATCGACATCAAACCAACCCTTCCGGTAATGCCCCTCCGAGATGTGGTTGTTTTTCCCCACATGATTTTCCCCTTGCTGATTGGTCGGGAATTCACCATCAACGCCCTCCAGGAAGCCATGAATCATGACAAGCAGACCCTTCTGGTAGCCCAGCGCAAAGCAGACATAGATACACCGGATCCGAACGACCTGTATGACGTCGGGGTGGTGGCCCGCATTCTCCAGGTCATGAAAATGCCGAACGGCACCTTGAAGGTCCTGGTGGAAGGTATCGTGCGAGCCCGGATCGAGTCCGTTTCGATGACGGATAACAACCATCTGTCGGCAAACGTCCTGGTTGTCCCTCCCGACCCGGACGAGGCCGGTCGGGAGACAGAGGCCCTGTCGCGTTCCGTAGCGGAACGGTTCACCGAGTATGTCCGGCTCAACCGCCGCATTCCGGACGAAGTCCTGGTGGCCCTGGCTTCCGTCGAGGAGTACCACCAACAGGCCGATACCATCGCCGCCCATGTTCTGCAGAAAATAGAGACCAAGCAACGGATACTGGAGACATTCCCCATCAAACAGCAGTTCAAACTGCTCTCGCGGGTTCTCAAAGAGGAGATCGAAATACTCAAGATCGAACAGCGCATCGACGGTACCGTCCGCGAGTCAATGTCCCGCAGCCAGAGGGAATTCTACCTGCAGCAGCAGCTCAAAGCCATCAAGGACGAACTGGGGCAGGCGGACGAGCCGTCGGCCGAGGTCGATGATTTGTACGCCAAGCTGGAAAGCCACGATTACCCGGAACCCATTCGGGTCAAGGCCGAGGAAGAGATCCGAAAGCTGGCTAAGATGCACCCCTACTCGGCCGAGTCCGGCGTCGTTCGATCCTATCTGGACTGGCTTCTGGCTCTCCCATGGGACTCCATCACCGAGGACCGCACCAACTTCAAAGAAGTCAAGTCAATCCTCGACGGTGACCATTACGGCCTGGAGAAGCCGAAAAAACGAATTCTGGAGCACCTGGCGATTATCCGGCTGGCGGGCAAGGTCAAGGGACCGATACTGTGCCTGGTGGGGCCTCCGGGCGTGGGTAAAACATCCGTGGGCCGTTCCGTTGCCCGTTCGCTGGGCAGGCAATTCGTTCGTATGTCGCTGGGGGGAGTGCACGACGAAGCCGAAATCCGCGGCCACCGCCGGACCTACATCGGTGCCATGCCCGGCCGAATAATCCAATCGGTCAAGAAGGCAGGTTCCAACAATCCGGTCTTTCTGCTGGACGAGGTCGACAAGATGGGCAAAGACTTCCGGGGCGATCCGGCCTCGGCTCTTCTGGAGGTTCTTGATCCCGAACAGAACAACACCTTCGTCGACAACTATCTCGAAATCGAGTTCGACCTGTCCAACGTCCTTTTTGTCACGACCGCCAACACCGTCATGTCAATTCCCCCGGCGCTTGTGGACAGGATGGAGATAATCCGGCTGCCCGGTTATCTCGATTTTGAGAAAGCCGCCATCGCCAGGGATTATTTGCTGCCCAAGCTGGTCAAGGAACTGGGACTGTCCGGGATCAAGGTGGAGTTTGACGACGACGCTTTGTTTGAAATTATCCGGCGTTATACCCGCGAGTCCGGCGTTCGCGAACTGGAACGCCAGATCGGTGCCATCCTGCGTCGTAAAGCCGTGGAACTGGCCGAGGGCAGGCGGTTGCGGGCGATCGTTATTTCGAAAAAGAAGGTGCACAGCATCCTGGGAGCTCCCAAGTTTGTCGGCACCGATATCAAAACTTCGCCGACCGTCGGCTATGCCGTCGGACTGGCCTGGACGGAAAAGGGCGGTGAGGCCCTGCCGGTCGAAGTCGTGCCGATGAGCGGCAAGGCCAACCTTACTCTGACCGGATCGCTCGGTGATGTCATGCGTGAGTCGGCCACGGCGGCCCTTTCGTACATCCGCAACCACGCCGCCGGCTTCGGACTCAAGGACGACTTCTTCGAAAAACTCGATCTGCACGTTCACATACCCGAAGGCGCCGTCCCCAAGGACGGTCCTTCGGCCGGCATCACCATGCTGACGGCCATTCTTTCGGCCTTCACCGGCATTCCGGTGCGCACCGATATCGCCATGACCGGCGAGACAACGCTCACGGGAGACGTGCTGGCCGTAGGCGGTCTAAACGAGAAGCTGCTGGCGGCGAAACGCCTCGGCATTACCCAGATAATCCTGCCGGCCAAAAACCGCAAAGATACGGCGGAGCTGCAGCCGGACGTTTTGGAGGGGCTGGAGCTTCACTTCGTGAAAAGAATCCGAGAGGTGCTGAAACTGGCCATGACGGAATTGCCGACGATCAACTCCAGACCTAGAACCGGCCGAAACGCGCGGCTGAGTGTCAACCGGTGATGGCAGGTTCCAGCGAATGCTCTTTTGGACCCGGTACCATGGCAAGAGAAATTGTAAAAAAGGGTTTTGACTGCAAATTCACGGGATCATTCTTCCATATCGACCAGCTTCCCAAAGACCGCCGCTTACAGGTTGCTTTCGCCGGTCGATCCAACGTCGGCAAATCCTCCTTGCTTAACCGGCTGGTGGGCCGGAAGAAACTGGCCAAGATATCGTCCACCCCGGGCAAGACGCGCTCGATCAATTTCTTTCTGGTTGATAACAAATTCTATTTCGTGGATCTGCCCGGTTACGGCTATGCCAAGGTGGCCCGGAAAATCCGCGAGAGCTGGGGCAAGCTGCTCGAAGAATACCTCGAACAGAGCCCTTACCTGGCCGGGCTGGTGCTGCTGCTCGACTGCCGTCGTGACGTCACCGAGGAGGACATGGAACTTGTCGACTGGCTGGCTGATCGCGAACTGCCCGCGGTAGCCGTGGTTACCAAGGCGGACAAGTTGAGCCGGGACAAGGTTAACCGCAGAGTCAGCGCGGTGGAATCGCAACTGGGCATTCCCACGATTCCTTTTTCCACAGTTACCGGTCAGGGGAAAAAAGAACTATTCGGCGCCATTCAGGATCTCGTCGCAATGAAAAACAAACGCACAAAGGTATAAATTCTATGAACAAAAACAAGATAGTGGTGGGTTGCCAGTGGGGTGACGAGGGCAAAGGGAAGATCGTCGACCTCCTGTCGGCCGATTCCGATATCATTGCCCGCTTCCAGGGCGGTGCCAACGCCGGACACACGATCGTGGTCGGTGACGAGAAATATATATTGCACCTGATTCCTTCCGGTATTATCCACCCGGGGAAGACTTGCTATATCGGCAACGGGGTCGTCGTCGATCCTTTCGCGCTCAAGGAGGAACTGGACTTCTTGGTCGAGAAGGGCATTGACTATACCGGCCGTCTTTTCGTCTCGGCGGCGGCCAACATGGTTTTGCCGTACCACAAACTGATTGACGCTGTCGAGGAGAAGAACCGGGGGACGGCTTCGCTCGGAACGACCAGTCGCGGTATCGGCCCGGCCTATGTCGACAAGGTGGCCCGTCACGGGATCAGGATCGCCGATTTGTTCGTCCCCGCTCGGCTCAAAAAGAGGCTCGATTACCAGGGAATAATCAAAGAGAGGTATCTTACCGGCTCCGATGACGAACGGGCCGACCTCGACCGCACCTACAACGAACTGATGAAACTGGCTGACTTGTTCCGCACGCTGGCGGTTGATGTCTCCGTGGAACTGCAAAAAGCCCACCGCCAGAGAAAATCAATTCTGTTCGAGGGCGCTCAGGGCGCCCTGCTCGATGTCGATCTGGGCACCTATCCTTACGCAACTTCCTCCAATACCACCACCGGCGGGGCCCTGACCGGGCTGGGTATCGGCCCCAGGATGATTGACCAGGTGATCGGGGTCGTCAAAGCCTATACTACCAGGGTCGGCGCCGGTCCCTTCCCGACTGAACTGGTAAACGATACCGGTGAACGACTTCGTCGACTGGGCGACGAATATGGCGCCTCGACCGGCCGCCCGCGCCGCTGCGGCTGGCTTGACCTGGTCGCCCTGCGCCACGCCGTGCGCATCTGCGGTATCGACACTATTGCCATTACCAAACTTGATGTGCTGGATGAGTTTGATGAGATTGAATACTGCACCGAGTATGAACTCCAGGGCCAACGGTTTAATCAGGTGCCGCTCGATATGGCGGATTTCAGCCAGGTAAAACCGGTCTACAGAAGTCTACCGGGCTGGCACACCGACACTACCGGCACTACCTCTTTTGAGGACCTGCCGTCAAAGGCCAGGAACTACCTGAACCTGGTGGCCGATGATCTCGGCGTAAAAATCTGCCTGATCTCCACCGGGGCCAAAAGACTGGAAACCATATTTGTATAAACATTAAAAAGACGGGAGTACACGCACTGATGAAAAAGACAATCCTTCTGCTGGGTACCCTGGTACTCTTCGCCGGTCTTTGCCGGGCCGGTGATGACGCCGACGCCAAGGCTGACAGCACAGAGATGAAGGCTCCGGCCGATACCCTGGAAACGGCATCGAAGGAGCCGAAAATTATCACCACCAAATCCGGTCTGCAATACATCGACCACGTCATCGGCGACGGCACCACCGCCGAGGAAGGTCACATGGTACGGGTCCACTACACCGGATGGCTGGACGACAACGGAAAAAAAGGGAAGAAGTTTGACAGCTCCCTGGACCGCAAGCAGCCGTTCGCTTTCTTATTGGGTGGCAGACAGGTAATCGACGGCTGGGACGAAGGCGTAGCCGGTATGAAAGTGGGCGGCAAGCGTGAGCTGATTATCCCACCAAATCTTGGATATGGCGACGCGGGCGCCGGTGATATTATTCCGCCCAAGGCCAAGTTGATCTTTGAGGTGGAACTGCTCGAGGTCTCGAAAAGCAAGGCGCGCAAGCAGCGGATTAATTAGCCCGTATCGCTCAGTGCCGGCAGCCATGAGGATTACTTTTGTCGGCACCGGCTTTTTGGAACATAAAAAAAGCACCCTGCGAAAGGTGCTTTCAGAATGAATGGAGGTATGAATCTTCGGCAAGATTAGTCGATTCATGGCCTCCCGTATCACTAACATGTCATTCTCCCGGGGATTCTCGAATTTTTCTCGCCCCCGGGCGACGAGAAAAAATGGATTGACAAGCCGAATCGAGTGGCTATTTTATATTTCTAACAGATGCCTTACGTATTTTCGGGGGTGTAGCTCAGTGGTAGAGCACCTGCCTTTTAAGCAGGGAGTCGAAGGTTCGATCCCTTCCACCCTCATTTTTTTATGGCCGAAAGACCACGGCGGCCACTGGGTACCTTTCTCAATAGTTAATACCTGACAAGCCATTATCCCGGGTGGCATCCGATCCGGAGCTACCGAGAGCTTGTATAAACGAAGGTTCCAGCCTGTGCAGCCGGAACCTTCGAGTGATAGGTTGGGAACATTTAGTAGTCACTGAGAAGCGTTGAAATAAACTCTCATAATAATATACGCCCGGACCCGGCGGATGTTGCGGTCAACCAGGCCTTTTTGCCGATTTCTTAGCTCTTGCATGGCTGAGGAATTGTTATTTTATTAGAAACTTGTTGGCTTTCAAACCTGAGCGCTCTGGTCCGGAGATTGGCTATGGATTACAAGATTAGAACAAGATTAAACAGAATCCTCGTTGAGGATAAGATTCCCGTTGACACCGACATAACCGTCCTGGGGTTGGTCAGAACCGCCCGCGTGGGCAAGGGGGTGGCTTTTGTCGAGATAAACGACGGTTCCTGCATGCAGAATATACAGGCGGTGATAACCGAACCCGACAAATTCCCGCGGCTCGATGAAATCCTTACCGGGGCGTCAGTCAGAGTCCGAGGAAAACTTATTCTCTCGCAGGGAAAGGGGCAGAAATACGAAATCCAGACTCAGGCCATCGATCTGATCGGCCCCGCCGACTCAACTTACCCGCTTCAGAAGAAGAGGCACAGCTTTGAATTTCTCCGGGAGATCGCTCATCTCCGTCCCCGCACCAATACCTTTGGAGCCGTTAACCGCATCCGTTCCAAGCTGTCATATGCCACCCACAAGTATTTTCTGGACCGTGGTTTCTATTATATACATACGCCCCTGATTTCCACCTCCGACGCCGAGGGAGCCGGTGATCTCTTCCGCGTGTCCACGTTGGACTTCAAGAAGGTTCCCATGGTCGACGGTGAGGTCGACTGGAATCAGGATTTCTTCGGGGACGAGGCCTATCTGACGGTATCCGGTCAGTTGGAAGGGGAATTGTTGGCCACCGCTCTGGGCGATATCTATACTTTCGGGCCTACTTTCAGGGCCGAAAACTCCAACACGAGCCGCCACGCCTCGGAATTCTGGATGATTGAACCGGAGATGGCCTGGGCCGAGATCGATGACAACATGGATTTAGCCGAGGACTACCTGAAGAACCTCTTTCAGTTTGCCCTTGTTGACTGCAAAGACGAGATGGATTTCTTCGGCAAATGGATCGATAAGGAGGTCCGGCAGACCCTGGAGGGGATCGTAGCGGCGAAATTCGAGCGCATAACCTATACCGAGGCCATCCGAATCCTGGAAAAAGCCACGGCTAAGTTTGAGTATCCCGTCAAGTGGGGAATAGACATGCAATCGGAGCACGAACGGTACCTCGCCGAAAAAGTATTCAAAGTACCGGTTATCGTAACGGACTATCCCGAAGAGATCAAATCCTTCTATATGTATGTCAATGACGACGGCAAAACCGTACGCGGTATGGACGTCCTGGTGCCGCGTGTGGGTGAAATAATCGGGGGCAGTCAACGTGAACATCGTTACGAGGTCTTGCAGGAGCGAATGAAGAAGAAAGGGATAGCCGATCTCGACAACTACGCCTGGTATCTTGACATTCGCAAGTACGGTTCGGTTCCGCACTCCGGTTTCGGCCTGGGCTTTGACCGGGCGGTTATGTACATCACGGGCATTCAGAATATCCGCGACATCCTGCCTTTTCCCCGGGTTCCCCGGTGGGCCCGGTTCTAACAGGCCGGTTTCCCACGCTTCATCTTATCAGCCGCAGGCCAACTGATCGGTATCCTTCACAAGCTACGGCAGTCGGATTGACAGTGGGCGCGGCGACGCCACTGACCGGACACTGAAAGCAGAACCAGTTCACGTTCTCTTTGTCGCCAAGGCACAGGGTGGCTCGAAGGTTATCGTGACAAAGGGGTAATCTGCAATAATGTAGAAAATTGCAACGCCCCGTGCCGGGGGAGGGGGAACAACACGGGGCGTCATAGGCGACACAGCTGCAAGATCATTTGCTCAATGACCGGGTCGCCTTATTTATATGCCTTCCCTTTATTAACGAGCCAGCGGGGCATTTGTTGCACCGCTTTGACCTAAAACATCCTGCTTCCCAGGATCCCGGCGGCCAATAAAAAGCGCCCCGCGCCGGGGGAGGGGGAACGACACGGGGACGCATAAGGCGGCACAGTTGTAGGATCACGTGCTCCATGATCCGGCCGCCTAATCTATCTATCCACTTATACTAAACAAAAACTATCGCCGACAGGTTCAACATTTCCAACGCACCAATACCTCTGTCAAAAAATACACGGATATATCCCCAATTGTCAACGTAATGTCATCGACAACCAGAGTGCCATTATAGTGAATTCTTTGTCTTTTGTCACCATAATATCCGTACGCCCGGGCAAAAATCCGTTCTGAAGATGAATCAAAATCAGTATATTTCAATCAAATGAATGAAGAGCAGTTGGTTGACCGGGCACGAACCGGTGACTTCGAGGCGTTTGCCGAGTTAGTAAGTGCCCACAAGACAAAAATGTACAATCTGGCCTTGAAAATGACCGGCAATCCTCACGACGCCGAAGATATTGTGCAGGAGACTCTTTTGAAAGCTATCGACAAAATAGACCAGTTCAGGCAGGAGGCATCCTTCGGCACCTGGTTGTACTCCATCGCGCTCAATCAGTCCCGGGCGCACCTGGCCCGGCAAAAACACACTGACCTGAAACCCATTGAGGAGTATCTACCGGGGTCGGCCGGCCCAAAGAGCCACCAAAATCACGACCCCCGGCTGTTCGATTGGAAAGACCCGCATCGCCTTCTGGAGGATGATGAGTTGCGGATTATTATCGACGACGCCCTGGCCTCGCTACCGGCCAATTACCGGGAGGCCTTTGTGCTGCGCTATATAGACGAACTCTCTATAAAAGAGATTGCGGCCCTGATAGGTGAATCAGTCGCCGCCACCAAGTCGCGCGTGCTGCGCGCCCGGCTGGCCCTGCGTGACTTTCTGTCCCGAGCATTTGAGGATCGATATGGCGAAGAAGTGTCAGGATTACATTAGCGATCTCAACAGCTACCTCGACGGCGAGTTGTCGGCTGAGCTTTGCGAGCAGATTGAAAAACATCTGGGGCAGTGCCGCAATTGCCGTATTGTGGTGGATACCATGAAACAGACCGTGTCCCTTTGCCGGGATGGAAGAGCCGAGGCTCTGCCGGCCGCACTGGAAGAAAAGCTCAACCGGGTTCTCAAAGCCCGCTGGGAAAAGAAATTCGGCAAGTAATTACGCCGAAACACATTACGGTTTGTCCCCCGTCACCGTTATTCCCTTTCTGAACTTACGACCATAGCGCAGGCTTTCGAAATCTCCATAAAATAGGCCGTATGGGTGGCTGATGGCGAGTTTTTCGGAAAATTCTGAATCATTTCGGCCCGTTCGGTATCTAACTGGCATAAGTTTCGAAAAATCAAAATGAAAGGATAGTCGATGAGAAAGGGATTGACTGAGTTTTCCGTCAAAACGCCCTGGCTGGTCATAGTGGTCACGGTACTGATCACGGCCTTTTTCGCCATGCAGTTTCCCAAAATCAAGATCGATACCGACCCGGAAAACATGCTCCCGGTCGACGAGCCGGCCCGCGTTTTTGACCTGCAGACCAAAGATGATTTTGCCCTGGCCGACTTTATCGCCGTCGGCGTAGTCAGCCAGAGCGGCGCCTTCACGCCAAAAACTCTCAACCGCGTTTACAGTATTACCGCGGAGATTGAAGAAATCGAAGGCGTCAATGTTGAAGACATCCTGGCCCCGTCTACCGTTGATGATATCAAACAGGGGGATGGCGGCGCCATCGTCATCGAGACCTTGATGGCCGATGAAATCGAAAGCCAGGAGGAGGCCGATTATATTTTCAACCGAATCATGGCCAACCCCATCCTTCGCGGGAAGCTGGCTTCCGACAACGGCAAGGCCATCGCTATCTTTGTCCCAATCGAATCCAAAGACATGTCGCACCGGATCGCCGGTGAAATGCAGACAATAATCGACAAATACAAAGGTGACGAGGACTACCATATCGCCGGTCTGCCGGTGGCGGAGGATTCCTTCGGGGCCGAGATGTTTTCGCAGATGGCCTACTCGGCTCCGGCCGCCATGCTTATCATCATGCTGCTCATGCTTGTTTTCTTCCGCAAGCTGCGGATAATTCTCGCTCCCATGGTAGTGGCCATAATGTCGGTGGTCTGGGCCATGGGTCTTCTCATCCTGACCGGTCATACCGTCCACATCATGTCCTCGATGATTCCCATTTTCCTTATTCCGATCTCGGTGCTCAACTCGATTCATATCATATCCGAATTCCACGACCACTATAAGAAGTACAAGCACAAGGGTGCTACCATCCGGCACTCGATCAACGAACTGTTCACACCCATGCTGTTTACCTCTCTGACAACGGTAGCCGGGTTTATTTCGCTGGCTCTGACACCCATCCCGCCGGTCCAGGTATTCGGAATTTTCGTGGCCTTCGGTATCGCCGTGGCCTGGCTGCTGTCGATGACCCTCAACCCGGCCATCGCCATGTTGATTCCGGACAAGGCCCTGCGCGACTTTGGCAAATCCGATGACCAGCACGGTCTGCTCTCAAAGGTAATGCACGCGCTGCGCGACTTCTCGTACCGTCGGAATAAAGGCATCGTCGGCACGGCTATGCTCGTGGTAGTAGTGGCGGCGGTGGGGCTTTCACTCATCGAAGTCAATGACAATCCGGTCAAGTGGTTCAAAAAATCGCACCCCATCCGGCAGGCTGACGCCGTGATGAATCAGCACCTGGCCGGCACCTACATGAATTACCTCGTATTTGAGGGTGCGGACGACGACGCCGTCAAGGACCCGGCCGTCCTGACCTATATCGAGTCGCTCCAGAGGGAACTGGAGATGGATGATGTCGTCGGCGGCACCACCGGCTTGCCGGACATTGTCAAGAAAGTCCGATACGAGTTGTTCGAGGAAGATTCGCTAAAAGCAACCCTGCCCGACAACCAGATCGAAGTCGCCCAGATGCTGTTTCTGTTTGAAATGTCGGGTGGCAATCCCGACGACCTGTTCAAGTTTGTTACCCCGGAATATGACCGGACGAACCTCTGGGTGCAGCTCAAGAACGGCGACAACCGCAAGGTCCAGCAGGTCGTGGATCGGGCCAACGCGTTTATAGCCGCCCATGAGCCGCCAGCCGATCTGCAGATAAAGTGGGCGGGCCTGCCGTATATCAATATCGTCTGGCAGCAGAAGATGGTTGCCGGCATGCGTACGTCGCTTCTGGGTTCGTTCGCGGTCGTTTTCCTGATGATGGTTTTCCTCTTCCGCTCCATCCGCTGGGGATTTATCTCCATGCTGCCGCTGTCCATCACGATTATGGCCATCTACGCTTTCATCGGCTACATCGGCAAGCCCTACGACATGCCGGTGGCGGTCCTGTCTTCATTGACATTGGGGCTGTCAATCGATTTCGCCATTCATTTCATCCAGAGAATAAGAACCATTTACAGGCGCAATAACGACTTCGCCGCGTCTTTCAGCGAGATTTTCGAAGGCGCCGGGCGGGCTATCAGCCGCAACGTGCTGGTAATCGCCATCGGTTTTGTGCCCATGCTTTTCTCGTCACTGGTGCCGTATATCACCGTGGGATCGTTCTTCCTGGCTATCATGGTTGTCTCCGGGCTGGTGACCATGCTGCTGCTCCCGGCCGTATCCAAGACTTTCCACCGCTCTCTGTTCGTGGCCGCCCGGAAAAGGCAGAACGAACGGGTTGTCGAAGTCGAGAAAGCCTGAACCGGATAAAAAAATGTCAAACGATAAAAGGAGAAATAAGATGAGACGTTTTATGACACTTGCCGTCGGCGCCCTGCTCGCCATGATGATTTTCAGTTCTGAAACCCGGGCCGAAGAGGCCGCCGAAATCATGAAGAAATCGCACCTGGCGTACTACTATGCCGGGGATGACGGTATCGCCGACGTCACCATGCGCATTGTCGACAAGCGGCGCGAGAGAGTGAAAGAATTCGCCATGCTGCGGCTGGACCTCGAAGAAGGCGGCCGGCAGAAATACTTCACCTACTTCAAAAAGCCCTCCGATGTCGCCCGGCTGACCTTTATGGTCCACAAGACCCCCGAGGCGAGCGACGCCCGCTGGATCTACGTACCCTCGGTCGACCTGGTCAAGCCGATATCGGCCGACGACAAGAATTCCAGTTTCGTCGGCTCCGATTTCAGCTACGAGGACGTCTCCGGACGTCACTGGACCGAGGACAACCACGTGTTGCTGGCTGATTCCACGGTCGACGGCAAAGACGTCTATGTAATCGAGTCTATTCCGAAGGAGGAATACAAGGGTTTTGCCAGGAAGATATCTTATATCGACAAGAATTCCCTGCTGCCGCTGTTGGAAGAGTACTTTGACAAAAAAGACAAGCTGATCAGAATCTTCCGCTCTGAAAAAATCGAGGAAATCGACGGTATCACCACCGTCACCCTGCGGTCCATGGAAGACCTCAAGAAAGAGCGCAAAACCACCATCGAATTCGCCCGCATCGAGTACAACCAGGGCATTGGTGATGACATCTTCACCGAGCGCTATCTTAAAACACCGCCGCGGCAGTTTATTAAGTAAAGGACAAGGGGGGAATGATGTTAAAAAGAACTAGCTATATGATGGTGCTGCTGCTGATGCTGGCGGCAGTGCCGGCGGCCTCGGAAACGAATATCGACGGATTTCTGCAGGCACTGTACGGAGCCCGTCTCGACGAGGTCAACCCTACCGCGACCGAGCACTCCGCCTCGGAGACCAGACTCCAGATGCGCCTGCAGCACTTCGGCGATGTCAGCGAATTCTTTGGGCGGATGGATTTCACGTACGAC
The DNA here is from genome assembly GCA_965602205.1 of uncultured bacterium. GTDB lineage: Bacteria > Zixibacteria > MSB-5A5 > GN15 > FEB-12 > DAOUUR01. Next base: position 12,601 of record CBFCYQ010000016.1, read on the forward strand.
GCCGCCGATACCGCCGACTACCGGTGGGAACTGCGCGAAGGTTACTTGAAGTTCCGCCTGGGCAGCAACTTTGATTTCAAGGTCGGCCGCCAGGTACTCACCTGGGGAACAGGCGACCTGGTATTCATCAACGATGTTTTTGCCAAGGACTACCGGTCGTTTTTCTCAGGACGGGACGACCAGTATCTCAAGGCTCCCCAGACCGCCTTGCGGATGGAATACTATAACCGCCTGGGATCTTTCTCCTTTGTATGGACGCCCCGGTTCGAGCCCAACCGCCTGCCGACCGGCAGAAAGTTGAGTTATTACTTTCCGTTGGAGAACAAGATTGTCGGGGAAGGCTACTTTTTTGACTCGCCCACCCCGGAGGCTAAATTCGAAAACGGTGAATTCGCCTCGAGATTCAGCCGTCAGGTCGGCAATTTCAACACCTCGCTCTATTTCTACAAGGGCTTCTACAAAAATCCACTGGGCTTCGACCCGGACGCTATGAGCGCCGTCTACCCCCGGCTGAATGTTTACGGCGCCTCTGCGCGGGGCACGCTCATGGGGGGCATCCTCTGGCTGGAAGGCGGCTATTTCGACTCCCGCGATGACCGCAATGGCGATGACGCCAATGTGCCGAATTCATCCGTGAACGGCCTTTTGGGATTTGAACGCCAGGTGGCTACCAACCTTACGGCCAACATCCAGTGGCAGGTTGACTACATGCTCGACTACGCTACCTTTGGATCTCAGCAAAGGCCGGGTGTCTTCATCAGGGACGAGATGCGTCACCTGCTCACCTCGCGCATAACGAAGCTTCTGAACTCCGAACTGGTCACTCTATCCGGGTTTGTCTTTTACTCGCCATCGGATGAGGATGCTTACATACGGCTTTCGGCCTCCTACAAGTATACCGACGAGGTGACTCTGACAGCGGGAGGCAATGTCTTCACGGGCAGGTACGACAACACCGAATTTGGGCAGTTTCAGAAAAACGATAATGTATACCTGAAAATGAATTATGGCTTTTAGAAAATAGACGGTCGCAATAAAACAGAAAGGAAATGCACAATGACGCTGGAAAACTCTATCAGACTGCTGGCGGGCCTTTTGGTCCTGACTTCGCTGATTTTGCATTACTTAGTGTCCCCCTACTGGCTGCTGCTGACAGCCTTTGTGGGTTTTAACCTCATCCAGTCCTCCTTTACACGGTTTTGTCCCGCCGAGATTGTCTTCAAGAAAGTTTTCTTCAAGAAAGCCGCCTGACGGGGCGGCTTTTCTAATGGATCGATTCCACCCAAGCCACTTGATTTATCCGGTTTTCCCGACGCGGGCAGCTAAGTGTATAATGCATATAGCCTTTTCGTCAACAAATGAGCGTAAAATGATTTAAACTCGGACCGGAATCTGTCGATATAACAATTAAATGAACCTGCCTACCAGAAATGTATCGATTGCGGCCGGGCTGTTTTTGTTGCTGCTGACGGTTTACGTCGGTTGCGACAGCTATCCCAGCAAATCCACGCCGGTTTTTCCCAACACCTACCGGATGGAAGGCGTCCTGGTGAAGGACATAATCCGTAACACCAGTACTGTCAGTGTGGATTTCCGGCGCAACGATTCTGCCCTGAATTCGGCCGTCGTAACGTACGGCGAAGACACGCTGACCTATGGTAATCGGCTGTACGGACTGGCGTTGACACCTGTCGGCCTGTTACCATTTGGCGAGGATACACTCGAAGTAATTGACTCGACCCGACTCGATGTCAAGTTCGCGGGCGTCATGGCGGACACGTTCTCCATAGCGTCCGTGCTACCCGACCGCCGCGAGAAATTAGCTTTCGAGACTGTCAGCCTTAGCTGGACCGGCGCCGACAGCGCCGAGGGTTATATCATGGCGGCCGTGAAGAAGGGCCAGGCCTACATGGAAAGAGGCTACAGCCAGTATGTCTCTTCTCAGGTTACTTCGGAGACGTTCAATGCCCAGGCCTTCACCGTGGACAATGTCCCCACTAACGAGATAGACCCCGGGTGGTACTACCTGTTTATTTATGCCTACACCGGCATTCCCGACAGCGCCCTGTCTTCGGACATTCTACCGGTTCCCTTGCCAAGCCAGTTGGACGACAATATTGACCTGGACGACCTGTCCGGCCGATTCGGAACCATCCTGGCCATCGAGTTCGACTCCATGAATGTCGTCGCGGAATAATTCAGAGCGGCGATACCAACCCACAGTCGATCCCCTCCTCGTTTTAAGTTGCCAATCGAGCACCAGCGTTTACCTTGGCTCCGTGAACGACCGATACGAACTAATCCATCAACTGGCTCGGCTGGAAACCGAGCAGGTGAATCCGGACACGATCGACATTGACCGTCTCTCGCCTGTTGATATCGTCACGAGAATAAACCGGGAGGACAAGAAAGTCGCCCCGGCCGTCGAAAGAGCCATAGAGCCGATTGCCCGGGCAGCGCAGATATACGCCGACGTGCTGAAAGGCGGCGGAAGGGTCTTTTATATCGGGGCCGGTACGTCGGGGCGGTTGGGGGTTCTCGACGCCGCCGAATGCCCTCCCACTTTCGGCACGGACCCATCACAGATAGTCGGCGTCATATCCGGGGGCTACCCCACCCTGGTGTTGTCCGAGGAGGGTGTCGAGGACCGGCGGGAAGCCGCCCGGGAAGATCTGCAGAAACATGGTCTTTCTAAAAACGACTTCGTCATCGGTATCGCCGCTTCCAAACGCACGCCCTATACGCTGGCAGGTCTGGAACACGCCCTCTCGGTTGGCGCCCGAACGGCTTTCATCTTCTGCAACGAACTCGAAGTCAACGCCGGGTTGCTCTCGCGGCTGGATGTGACCGTGCCGCTGCTGGTCGGCCCGGAAGCCATCACCGGGTCCACGCGCATGAAATCGGCCACCGCTCAGAAGATGGCCCTCAACATGATCTCCACGGCCGCCATGATCCTTTTGGGGAAAACCTATGGCAACCTCATGGTCGACCTCAAGGCGACTTCCGAAAAGTTGGCCGCGCGCTCCCGAAAAATACTGATGGACCTTTTTCAGGTCTCACTGGAAAAGGCTGATGAATTGCTGGCAGCTTCGGGTGGATCGGTCAAGCTGGCTGTGGTCATGTTCCGCTTCGACTGCAGCCGCGACGAGGCAGAGCAACGCCTCTCCGAAGCCGCGGGGTTTATCTCTAAAATCGAGTGACTCGATACCGATGCCCATGAATGCGAGGCACAACATGACAGGCGGATTTCTGCGCGTAGCGTTGTTACCAGTGGCGCTTTTTCTACTGTGGCGGATGGGCGTTGCCGATATTGACGACACCCCGCAGGAAAGCCGATTGCCTGAACTGCCCCGGGAGATATTTCAACTGAAGCAGGACAGCATCTTCAGAGTAATAAACGATGATTACCTGGCCGTCCGGCCCATACTTGCATCGCGCTGTTTCGACTGCCACAGCAGATTCACGAAATATCCATGGTATTATAAGCTGCCGGTAGTGAAATCGGTCATCGATGGCCACATCAGGGAGGCTCGCCAGTCTTTGGACCTGTCAGCAGACTTCCCGTTTTCCGGCAAGGAGCCCGTACGCCAGTTGCTGGAGGAAATACGGGAAGAGATCAAAGAGGCCAAGATGCCCCCCAAAAGCTACCGTCTCTTCCGCTGGGGGAGACTGATCGAAGGCACGACGCGGGATTCGCTGTTTAGCTGGATAAACGACGCCGAGGCCGGCATCAAGAAATTCAACGATGAGCACGGTCACCTCATCGAGACGGAGCGGTCCGAAGATAATCGCTGACACCGGCAGAGGGCTAACCGCATGCGACCATCCGCGTCTCAGTCCTGAACCACACGGGGCAAAATTGTGCCACTGTACCTTCACGTACACACCCCCCTTACTCTCTCGCGCCATCGAAAACAGCCAAGTAACAGCCCCGCAATATGTTTAGTCAGCGCCACCCAAATCGGCACAAAAGTTGTTTCTAACTTGGGTGTAACTGAGCCTTACCAACGATAAAAATAGGAGAGTGAAGTGATGCTACGCAGATTAGCATTTCCCATTATGATTGTGGCTGCCCTTCTCTGGGTGGTTGGCTGCTCCGATAGTCCCTCCGACTCGCAAATGAATTCACAGGAACCCAATCTTGAAGAAGACTTCGGCGGATACACCGCCTCCGATGAGAACGTCGCTTTCGGCGACGACGAGCTTCTGGGGACCGGGGCCGATTATGCCGACTACGATGACCCTATCCTGAAGGAGCGCCGCGCAAACGCCATAATGTCCCGCCGCGACGCCGGTCTGTACCATCTCCGGGCCATCTGGGGGCGGCTTGACTACGATCCCGAGGTGACGGAAGAAACCGACTGGTCGGGATCACTGACAGTCAGCCGGGGGGTGGAGATCGTCCGCAGAGTTATCCGGTTTGAGCCCAACCAGGACTCGATTCTCGAACGGACACAGCGGAACGTAATTGAATGGCATTCTATCACCACCGTGCACAACGACGGTATTTCCGTGGACATATTTGTGCCGCCGCCGGTGCCGGATTTCGATACCACCCTGGTTATCGACGATGACGGCCTGGGCAACGTTGACACCGCGATCGTGGTCGACATCACCTACCCTGACCCGGTGACGGTTGCTTTCGAAACCGGGCCCTACAGCGCCACCTTTACCCTCGAGCAACTGGTCGGCCTGGACTCCGTGGCCCAGCTTGATGATGGTAACGCGGTAGCTTTCCAGGCCTTTCGCCTTCATCGCGTGCCCTGCCCCCGGGGCTTTCTCGCCGGCAAGTGGGGTTTCAATGATGAAAACGAGGGCGTTTTCCGCGGTATCTGGATGGAGCAGCATGGCCGCATCGCAGGTTACCTGAGGGGCCATTTCGGCAAAAACGACGAGGGGAAAAAGCTGTTCTACGGTAAGTGGATCAGCCGCAGCGGCAAATTTGAGGGTTTCCTGAAAGGCCGCTATGGCTATCATCCGGCTTTAGAGGCGAGCGACCGCGCCCATCTGAGAGCCGGGGGATGGTTCAAGGGGCACCTCTACGATGCCGACAGGGTCGAGATCGGTGTCCTGAAGGGCTGGTACAAATCCGCCGAGCACCCGGTCAAGGCACGCTATTTCCAGGGGCGGTGGAAACTGCACTGCCCAAGCCTGTCGGCTGAGGATGACGGACTCGAAGACGAAGAGGTTGACTACGATACCGGCAAGGGCCAGTAAAAATGACAATTAAATGATACCCATCATACCGCGACACGGATGAATCGGTGCGATGCCGGCTGCCTTAAGTGGCGGCCGGCATTTACTTTAGACGCCCGCGTAAGCTTGGACAAAAAAGGCCTGCAAACCTCTCTATTTCTTGCCGGCGCGAGAACAAACCGGGAATAAATCTTGTTATAGATAGCAGACCCACAATAACCCCCCTCTGTCTCTTATGGAGACAACCCTGCGTTGGGCAGGATTAGCAATAGTCCTGCCCTTCATTTTTTTGATTTTCACGCGGTGACTACTTGTCGGCCAATTCGTTCTCGAGGACGCCGATCATGGAATCGATCAGGAACTGCTCGCCGCCCACCAGGGTCTGCAGCTGTCGGTACAATTCCAGCGCTTCGGCCTTCTTGGCGGTTGACTTCTGAGACGACAGAGCGTTGGCCAGATTGATACGGTAGGGAACAAAGCTGGTGTCTTTGGCGGCCAGGTCCCGGAATATTCGCTCGGCATCCCCGGCCCTGTTCTTGGCCACGAGATAAAGGCCCTTGTTCAAACGCAACTCGTCGCGTTCACCAAAGCGCGCCAGGGCACTGTCAATCGTGGCCAGGGCAATATCCATGGAGTCGAGTTCGGCCGCCACGTTGGCCAGTTGAAGATAGTAGTTGGGGTTATCGGGAAAGAGCTTGAGTGTCTCGCGGCTGAAGTAATAGGCGTTGGGCAAGTTTTCGAGTTTAAGGTTCAGTTCAGCCAACTGCGCGTAATAGTCCTCGGCTTTGTCACCGGTTTTCACCAGGACGCCTATGGACCTGATGGCGTTCCGCCAATCCTCCATGGCCAGGCAGATCTTGTACAGCTCGAGGTTAACTTCGCGGTCGTCCGGATACAGGATATCCACCCGCTTTAGGTAGAAGAGGGCTGAATCAAAGATGTAGTCACGCTGGTAGCTCAGGCCCAAAAAGAAAAGGACCGAGCGATCCGAGGACTGCAGGGCGACTGCGCGCGTCAGGTACTCGCGCGCCCCGGCGTAATCTTCGTCCAGAAAGGCACTCTGACCGGCTGCTTTAAGTTCTTCAAATGTCTGCGGTTCCTTTCCGCACCCGGCAAGTATAACCACAAAGAAAGCCAATAACAGAAAGTTCTTCATGCGTATTCCCTTATTAGACAGGCCAACTAATAATAAGTCATTGCGGCTTGCAATTCAAGCCCTGCCAGGATAACTTGAGCCGATGATTAGACGGATAACCCTCGGACTGGTCCTACTTTTTGCCTCGCCATCGGCATATACAGTGCAGCGGGCCGCTAACCCTTCGAAGACAGTGGCCGTGCTGATCGACCCGGACATAGCGGCCGAGGAAAATCGAGCGGAATCTGAGCTTAACCTGTCGCTGGCCATGGCGGTCCGCAGCTATTGTGACTACTATTTTTACAGGGTCGGCCGGCTGTCGGAAGTATCTCTGTTAAGCGCGGACATTTCCTTCCAGCAGCGCCTGGCGCAGGTCGATCTTGCCAACTATGCCTCGATAGTCTATTTGAAACCGGAAGGCTCCTTTCAGAGCCGAACGGTGACGGTGCGTGACCGAAGGCGCGTCAGCCACTTCGTACAGGTCCCCGGTTTTGCCGACATAAGCCTGCAATACCGACTTCTGACTGTCGACGGCGGGAGGATTATCGGTGAAAAAAAAGGCCTGGTTCGGGCCGACGCCGACCGCTACTGGCTCAAGCGATCAACGGCCGTCGGCTCGCGCAAGCTTGACTCCCTCATTGCCGCCAACCCGGAACCCATCGAATACGTCATTCAGAGGTGTCTTGAAGAGGTCCTGGGGCACGTCTCCGCGGGTCCACAGCCTCTTGAAATGCCGGGCGAACCAATCCCATCCCTGCTGTATGTTGATTCTTCACTGATTAGAGAAAACCCTGATGAGTGGGCCCGAGCCGCTCGCGAAGTGCACGACCTGGCCTCCCGTTATTTCTTCCGCAGTTTCAGCCATTCTTTCCGCGCCAGCGAGGTTCGGCCGATCGATGTACCAGCCGAACCCGGCTCCTCGCTACGCCATACGTATGGACGGTTCAAAAACAAGGTGGCCGCCGCCGGCGACACACTGATTGTGGGGATATGTGCCAACACCGACCCCGTCGAATACTTTCTGCATAAGGGTTATGACCAGGTCGGCGTGTCGGATATCGGGCAGAAACGAGTGATAGTCAGCACCCTGCCGCGTCCGACTTCATCTTCGGGATTCTGGGAACCGCATTTCAATGGGCTGACGCTTCTCCACGAAATCGGCCATTCGTACGGCGCCATCCATGCCTCGGACATGAATTCCGTGATGAGCCATACCACGACCTGGCTGGCGTCGGCGCGGTTTGACCCGTTTAATCGACGTGTTATCGAGGCCGCCCTTTCCGGCGGGCTCACTTTTGACCAGCCCGAGAAATACCTTTCATTTGTGTCCAAGACCCTGACCGAAATCAACTATGGCCTGGTAGATTATCCTTCTTTTTTCTACCACTTCCTGGAACACGGAGAGAATCAAACGATCAGGAAGAAGTTACTCAATGCCATTCCCCACAAGCCACACGTTTCCGCGGCAAGGGCTTATGGATTGCTGATGGCCGGTGAGCACGGCGCGGCAGCCCGACTTTTCAGGCAAACCATAAAAGCTGACTCGACGCAGGCCTCGCTGTATTATTACCTGTCGCTGGCGACAACCGGTCCCGAGTCAGTTGCCGCCATGCAGAAGGCGGCGGACCTGGGCTATTTCCTGGCCTTAATTCGTCTCAAGAAGATGTAGCGGCTGCGGTGACGGCTTTCCCGTGGCGGTTGACAAGCGACTGCAATTGCGTAGATTACGGAATGAATTCGACCACCAAATACAGCAGTGCCGTGCAGGTTCTTGCCCTGTGCAAATTCGCCGGCGTACAGCCGCGCCTCCTGCAGGCCCTGCTCCAGCATTTCGGCAATCTGGAGCGCATTATTCGGGCTGATTCGGGGAAGTTGATGGTCATCGACGGCATGACCGCCGAGGCCGCCAACAAAATCACCAAGTCGGCGAAATTTCTCTCGGAAGCACAGGGCTATCATGAGGATTTGACCGGGCGGGATATCACCGTGACCACCCGCTTTGACAATGACTACCCCGACCTGCTGTTCGAACTGAATGATCCGCCGCCGCTACTGTACGTCAGGGGCCGCCTGCCCGATAAGGCAAAAAAGTCGGTGGCCCTGGTCGGCAGCAGCAAGGCCACGAACGAGGGTATCGAACTGACAGTCAAGCTGACACGCAGTTTCGCCGCCGCCGGCGTTCAGGTCATTTCGTCGCTAGACAGTGGAATCGGCGCGGCCGCGCACGTAGGCAGCAAAACCGCCGAGGGGATTTCGTTTTCAGTCCTGGAATCGGGCATTGACCAGCTCGACCTCACCGAGGCCGTACCGTTGGCCGTCGACATCGTCGAGCACGGAGGTGTCATATCCGAGTACGCGCCGGAGGAAAAATTCCATGAGGGCAACCACGTTAGTGCGAACCGCCTGATTGTCGGACTCTCGCAAGCCGTCGTCGTAACCCAGGTGTACCATGACTCGAAACGGACCCTTGATCTCCTGACCTGCTGCGGACAGATCGGCAAGTTGGCGTATGTTATGATCGACCCCCGGCACGGCGCCCTGGCGGATGAGGACAGCCTGAGCAAAGCTGTTTCCTGCGGGGCGATTCCCATGGTCGGTCTGGATAAAGTGGACGACATCATAAAGTCACTGGTATAACCGTCTGGAATGGATGATCTTTATTACACCATCAGCCGGCCTGCCCGGGTCGAGATAAAGGTCAAGGGTTCCCGATTCATCGCCGAAACGCACCTGGTCGCGTCCATTGATGAGGCCGGTACACGGCTGGCGGCGATACGCAAGCGGGAACATGCCGCCACTCACCACTGCTACGCCTGGCGGGTGGGTTTATGCGATGAGACACAATCCAAGTATTCGGACGATGGCGAGCCCAACGGAACGGCCGGACGCCCGATCTACGATGCCGTCGAGGGCCGCAGCCTGACCAATATCCTGTTGGTGGTAACACGCTATTTCGGCGGTACCAAACTTGGTACGGGAGGCCTGGTCCGGGCCTATAGCGAAGCCGCCGGCTCGGCACTGGAGCAGTCGGGCGTGAAAGAGAACCACCTTACCGAGAGAATCCTGGTTGACATCGCAATCACCCATTATGACCTGCTGGTAAAGGCAATCCATCACCATTCGGCCCGGCAG